>CAJQSN010000047.1 GCA_905614355.1 uncultured Rhodospirillales bacterium
TTTTATAACTCACTATTTATCTATTTGATCAACTATTCTTTTTTCTTAATCGTTTTTTTAAGGGCAACAATCAATTTTTTTAGCTCAAGAATTTTTTTATCAATTCGTTTCTCTGCTGCACCTAGAAGGCCCTCTTGTAGGGTCAACTCTTCTGAACGTGCATCAATAAGTTCACGTCTAACAACGAGTTTTTGCAACACACTAATATCATTTTTAGAAAATAACGTAGGATCTCTCTGAGTTTCAGTTAATACCATCGATGCTTTTATCGGCTTCATGGTCGGCCTAACTTTAACTGCGCTAGCATTTTTTTTTGCCTCTGACGTTTGAGCTTGAACTTTAGAGATAGAAAGAGTTTTCCAAGTTAACTCGATATTATTCAGGACATCACTAATTTTAAACGACAGCATTAATACCGCTGCAAATATTATTATTGAGACCATCCTCATTTTTGTAATGAACTTTGACATGCTTTATTAATAATTTCCTTACTACCGAACCGCCTTAAGGGCTTGAATGAATTCGCGCTCAACTTCAGATTTTACAATTTTATTGCCAAGCAATTCCGCATCAAACGAAGTTACGCTATCTTTAGGCTCTGCTGACACCCTTATAGAACCTTTTGGGGACAAAAAATCTTCTATCGGTTTAACAGGGTTTAATAATGTTTTTGGCTGTTTTTCTGTATCACTCCATGATGCCGTTTTTTCAACAGACCGAACAGAACTCTCAAGCCTATCTCCCAACTTTTCTCCTCGATCAACTAAAAAATTCAAATCCTCTCGTATCCGCGTAGCGTCATCAATACCACCACTTAAAATTTCAGAGGAATCTTGCGCTGCCTTTTTCAATTTTCCAACACTAGCTTCAGCGCGCTTAGTTGCCTCGTAAAAACTAGCTGCCAATCGCTCAAGATTGGCTTGATCACCACGGAGAGCCACAATCTTGCGATTAAGAATCACACCATAGCCTATTGCCGATATCAAAAGTACCGCCACACATATATCAATCACTAATGACATGATTATTCCACCTCTCTAATTAACGTTTCAGAAATTTTTATAGCAATATTTTCGTCCTTACGACCCATCACACCTTTAAATAAAGGAATAGAACCACACCTAACGTCGACAGAGGAACTTGGAGTTGCTCTTAATTTTAATTGAGACCCTACTTTAAGATCAAAAATTTGCCCTAAACTTAGAATTTGTTCGTCTAAGACGACCGTAAGATCAACTTCAGTCACCCAAAGTTCTTCCAACAAATGCGTTTCCCAAATGGAGTCGCGACCTTTTTCACCCATGAAGCCCTGATGTAAAAGCTCGCGAATGGGTTCCAAAGTAGAATAAGGAATTAATATTTCGAAATCCCCACCACGATCTTCCATATCAATCTGAATCTTGGCAACAATCACACCATCAGAAGGCTTGCAGATTGTTGCAAACCTGGGGTTCGTCTCGAGACGATCAAAGCGGAAATGAACCGGGGATAATGGCTCAAAAGCAGCACTTAAATCGGACAAAATGATATGTACCATTCGCTCAGTTAAATTGCATTCAATTGTAGTAAAAGCTCTATCCTGAAAACGTGCTAGAGCCATATCCCTTTTTCCACCAAGCAGGATGTCAATCATCGAATAAATTAGGGTGCTATTAACAATTAGAATTGCAGACGCGTCCCATTCTTCAGCCTTAAAAACGTTTAACATAGCAGGCAACTCGACAGAATTCAGGTAATCCCCAAATTTAAAACTTTCAATACTCTTCAATGAAACCTCAACATTATCCGAAGTAAAGTTGCGAAGTGACGTTGACATCAGACGCACTAATCTATCAAAGACCACATCGAGCATCGGCAGTCTATCTGATCGAGCGGCGGTAAGGATGGCTTGAATACCGGTTTTATCAGCAACACCTGCAGTCTCTTCATCGAAGCCTAGTAAACTATCTATTTCATCCTGATTTAAAACCCGATCAGTTTCAGGCGCAGAAGTCATTTCTTCCCATTCGGCAGCGAGGTTTTCTTGCTCATCTGCACCCTCTTCGGTATCTACAACAGCAGATACTGGATCCTCAGTTTCTTCGCCGGGAGGAACTGTCATTATCAGCTCACCTCTTAATTTTCACAAACACCATAAATATTTTCACCAGTACATTATTTATTGCACTAGCATTTCTTTGAATAAGACAGCCTTTACTTTTGCTGGAGAAATTGCTGCATTTACTCTCATCATCAATTCTTCCCGCAGCCTATACATTCCAGCTGAACCTTTGAGATCATCTAATCTTAATTCACGCAAATAAACCTGAAAATTATCAATAACCCGGGGCATGAGCGCCTGCAATTTTGGAATTTCATCAGGAGAAGCAACCTCTAATGAGATTTTCAATTTCATTACGGACCTTTTTCTTCCCTTAGAATTTAAATTAACTGTTATATCAGGTAAATCATGAAAAAAAGCTAAGTCCCCTGCGGCCTTTTTACTATCGTCTGATGGCTCGACCTCTGTCTCTTGTGAACTAGAGTCAAATACGCCCATGAAATACGCAGCTGCACCACCTCCTATAAGGAGGAGCAAAACTGCAACAATAATGATGATAATTAGCTTTTTACTTCCACCACTAGAAGAAGAACCACCTTCATCCTCTCCATCGTTTTTTTCGTCTTCGTCTAAATCATCATCGGCCATTAGCTACCAACTTTCACGCTTTATTTTTATCCAGTTATAAGTACTGAATTTAAATTATAAATATAACAATAGTCACTGATAGTTAATAAGAGATTGAAAAAATTCGATTCCTCAAATAATCCTAATTATTTATTTGAATTTTACTAATGTCGTTTCAAATGAAGAATAACAAATAGAGACGCTTCACTAGGCAACTATTTCCATTGACAGATAAAATAGAGCTTAAACATAGGATCAAGTACAACCGATATATCTAATAAGTGTCTGAAAATAATCACTAATAATAAGTGGCATATTAAATGCATCATTCTTAACAAACTAAAAAAAATAAGGAATGGGCAAAATGGAAAACTCCGCGTACATCGCGTTGTCAGGTCAATCGGCTTTGAAACGCAAAATGAGTGTGATTGCGAATAATTTAGCTAACATGAATACGACTGCGTACAAAGGTGAAACGATGATGTTTGTAGAGCACCTTGTAAAAAGTAAAGGTGGAAATAGTTTTATACCGCAAAAACTGACTTATGCCCGTGACGTGGCTCAATATCAAAACCTAGCAGAAGGGCCGATTAAAAATACTGGCAACCCCCTTGATATAGCAATTCACGGTGATGGCTATTTTGTTATGGATACGCCGGATGGTGAGCGTTATACCAGGAATGGTCACTTGAGCCTTAGTAATGAAGGCAAATTAGTGAACCTTAATAACCAGGCAATATTATCAGATGCTGGAACGCCTTTTTTCTTTGGTCCAGACGATAAAGATATCCAAATCACAGCTGATGGTTTGATTTCAACACGCAACGGTCAAATCGGTAAAATCAGAATTGTGAAGTTTGATACTCCCCAAAATCTACAAAAAAGGGCTGGTGGGCTATACTTCTCAGAAGACCCGCCAGTGGACATAACCAACCCGACTATTCTTCAAAAATCTTTGGAAAGTTCAAACATAAATCCAATGTCTGAAATCACAAAAATGATAAATGTACAGCGTGCTTATGACAGCGTTCGGACATTCATTGATAAAGAAGACCAACGCCAAAAGAAGATGATCCAAGCGTTAACACCTAGATAAAATAAGGCGCACCATAAAGTATAAAAAACTAAAAATTAATTAAATTAAAATGGAAAGGACGGGAAAATGAGATCACTAAACATTGCAGCTACAGGTATGCTGGCTCAACAACAGAACGTTGAAGTAATTTCGAATAACATCGCCAATATGAATACCACCGCCTACATGCGAAGACGCACTGAATTTCACGATTTAATTTATCAAAACCTCAGAAGAGTTGGATCTACAGCCTCGGATGCCGGCACAGTAGTGCCTTCTGGCGTGCAGTTGGGCCTTGGCGTAAAACTAGCGGCTGTTTATCGTATTCACGAGCAGGGAAACCTTACATCAACCGACAATACATTTGATATGGCCATCCAAGGAAACGGCTTTTTCCAAATTCAATTGCCTGATGGGACAACGGGCTATTCTCGCGATGGTTCTTTACAATTAAGTCCAACAGGCCAAATAGTTACTCATGATGGCAACCCGCTAATTCCAAATATTACTGTTGATAGTAACGCTGTCGATGTGACAATCAACTCAGCTGGTGAGGTTTTAGTTAAGTTGCAAGGCTCAGTAACACCGGCAAATGCCGGGCAAATATTACTTGCGAGTTTTCCTAACGATGCCGGATTAGAATCTATGGGTAGCAATCTATACAATGAGACCCCTGCTTCTGGAACAGCCACAACAGGCACACCAGGAGCCACAGGGTATGGCACCTTGCTTCAGGGATTTTTGGAGACATCTAACGTCAACGCAGTCTCTGAGGTCTCAGAACTGATTTCTGCACAGCGTGCATATGAAATGAATTCCAAAGTCATTCAGACTTCTGATCAAATGATGTCCACTCTTAACCAAATTAAATAGGAGTTAATTATGTTCGCTACAAACCTATTTTTGGGCAACAAACTACTTCGGTTAATGAGAGTTTTGCCTATTACTTTTATTTTATTTACCGCTTTAATATCAATTGCTAAGGCTATCCCTGCAAACAAAAGTAGTTCAACTAATTCTATTATAGTAAATCACAACCAAACTGTTGAGCTTAAGTCATCCGTGATTGTTGATGAGGCATATATTTTACTGGGAGATTTATTTACGAATACCGGAGGAAGATCTGCAATTAAGGTTGCGTATGCGCCACAGGCGGGGGGGAAATCTCAGTTTGATGCTAAATGGTTATATCGCATTGCTCGCGCTTACAAACTAAATTGGCGCCCACTATCGCTCAAAACGCGCGTTTTAGTTGAACGTTCAAGCCAAGTAATATATCGAGATGAAATCGAGGATGTTCTTATTGAGCGTTTCCGCGCCCAAGGATATCAGGATAATTTTGAGATCGAATTCGGACAACGAGAACCAAAAATTCATATTGCAGCAAATGAACCTGCAACAATTGGTATTGAAGGATTATCGATTACAAAATCGACAGGGCGTTTTATTGCAACGCTCTTGATCCCGGCTAACAAGACAAACGCTAAACGCTTTCGCCTGACTGGGCGTATTCACAGGATAATTCAAATTCCCGTGATTAGTCGGAGGTTAAACCGCGGCGATATTATACAAAAAAATGATATCGAGTGGATTAACCTAAGAGAACGGAAATTACGCCGAGGGTATATCCAAACTGAGAAAGAAATCATAGGTATGGCAGCAAGAAGATATATAGCCGCAAAAACTCCCTTAACCGCGAGCCACATGCAACGGCCTCAATTGGTAAAAAAAGGTAGTATTGTTAACATCGCACTTATCGATGGAGCAATGAGACTAACAACGCAAGGCCGTTCACTAGAGAATGGAAGTCTCGGCGATACTATACGTATAAAAAATACTAGAACAAAAAGGATAATTGAAGCTAAAGTTACTGGAGCATCAAGTGCCAAAGTTGGTTTATTAACAGCGACTTCTCTCAACTAGACGCTGTGCCTATTAGCTAAAAATATCGGGTCTGTGAATAGAGGAAACAAATAAATGTATACTAACAAAAAATATAAAACTATTATTCAATTGGGTGTTATAGGCCTTTTCTGCATATTGCTGAGTGCTTGCAATACTTTCACTCGATTATCTGAGCTCGGTGATGGTCCCAAGAATTCAGAAATTATCAATCCAACCAAACGGCCCAATTATCGACCGGTAAGCATGCCAATGCCAAGTCCTAAACAAATTACCTATAAGTCCAATTCATTATGGCGACCGGGTGCTCGTGCCTTTTTCCGCGACCAAAGAGCGAGTGAAGTAGGTGATATTCTGACTATTAACTTATCTATTAGTGACAGCGCGGATTTAAACAACAAAACAACTCGAGCACGAAATGATAAAGAAGATGCCGATTTGACTAAATTGCTGGGCCTCGAATCGTACCTCTCTAGACTGCTGCCACAAATGGAAACAGTAGACCCAACAAACACCGTGAACCTTGGCACCCAGCACAGTACGGAGGGGAATGGCAATATTGGTCGAAAAGAAGCCATCGAAGTAACCCTCGCAGGGATCATTACGCAAATTCTTCCCAATGGAAACATGGTAATATTTGCTCGCCAGGAGCTTATGGTCAATTTTGAAATGAGAGAAGTTATGGTCACAGGTGTCGTACGACCCGAAGATATCGATTACACAAATAAAATTGAACACGACAAAATTGCTGAAATGCGCGTAGCCTATGGAGGGAGAGGAACACTCTCAGACTTACAACAACCAAGAATCGGAACACAAGCTATCGACATCCTGTTTCCGTTCTAAGTCCAAGCGTGGATTAAATAAGTTAGGGTTGTTAGGTTAATCCAACGACCCTAACTTATAGCTAAAAAAAGACCCTACCTCAGTCATCCTTTTGTATTTTTTCCATTTTCTCATGGTTTTCTTGGGCTTCTAGGCTCAACGTTGCGATTGGCCGCGCCTCCAGTCTTTTAATACTAATAGGCTCATCAGTCTCTATACAATAACCATAGGAGCCCTTTTCAATTCGTTCCAAAGCCTCCTCAATTTTACTAATTAACTTTCTCGCCCGATCCCGCGTCCGTAATTCAAGAGATCTATCGGTTTCACTAGAAGCCCGATCTGCAATATCAGCTTCTGAAATACTAGTTTCCTGGAGATTTTGTCGAGTTTCATTCGCTTCATCTAACAATTCAAAGCGCCATTTATCAAGTTTCTGCCGAAAGTATTCGCGTTGCTTAGCATTCATGAATTTTTCTTTTGATGAAGGCTTATAATTCGATGGTAAAATAGTTGTCATATCGTTAGTTATCCCCTAACTATGTCTAAATTGTTGGACAAAAAATTTTGCGGCACTTTATAATTAGACAAACGTGCCACGACAAGCGCTGTTTTATAAAATAATGTGTGAAAATTATCTGCGACGATAGAAAACGCGAATTATAAATCTAAGTATGTGATTTTTATTTATAAATTTCGCGTATATTTTGCTAACTCCACTGCGGCACGCAACTCAATATCATCAATGATACTAATAAGTCCGGGATCGTTTGTCGCACTTTTCTTCATTCGTAATGTTTGAGCTAAGTTCGCTAAAATATCTTTAGAAATCCCACCAAGCAGCAAGTCTTGTTTAATTTCATCAAGCCGTTCCAGAATATCCTCTCCATATTTTCTTAACTGGTTACGTGACTTTAGCCCATCATCAACGTCAATTTCTTGCGCCGCCAAAATTGACCCTACTGCCGTTACTCCACTGACCTCACTAACTTGAGTTAAACCTTCTGGCTCATCCTTAACATCCTTCAAGTGGCTAGCAAACGCTGGCCCCTGCTTAGCCTTAGTTTTACCAACCTTTTTCGTAGATGCGGGCGAGACAGTGCGTGTTTCAGATATCTTCATAAGAAATAATTTATATAACAACCCGGCAATAATTGCACGTATAAAGCCCAACACGTCACAACACGCTATAAAAAAAAGATAAAAATCTATTTTATCGAACTAAAACAAAGATCTAACTATATTTAGAATTGGCACTAATATTGCTTAACTAAGGTTAGATAATAATAAAAATACCTATTAGCGCCAATTATGGTGGGAGAAATTTCGACATGCCCATATACGGAATGTATTCAGCCCCAGTCCTGGGAATGATCGCACAAACTTCTGCATTTGGAAGTATATCTCAAAATATATCAAATATGCATACCGGCGGCTATAAGGCGCATGATACACGATTTTCAACGGTTCTCGCATCTCAGGTGGGAAATGCAAAAGATATTGGCGGAACATTGAGCCACACACGCGACTATATTGAGAAACAAGGCCGTTTACAGAACACCAAAAATACTTTGGACTTAGCAATTGATGGAAAAGGACTTTTCGTACTAAATACTAAAGCAGATGGGTCCGGGGATACCCTTTATACAAGAGACGGAGCCTTTGAAAAAAAAGCTGGAGAGAGCACACAAAACCTAGCAGGGCAAACGTATAATAAAGCTTACCTCACAGATAAAAATGGTCATTATCTTCAGGGCTGGGCAGCCGACGGCGCCGGCGCCATCGCGGCAGGTGGTGGACTGTCATCGATCCGCGTAGACACTGAAGCCTTTGGCGTCAATGGCCCAGCCGCTGCACAAGCCACCACGGTTGCTGAGGTGGCACTCAATCTTCCAATAACTACAGCCGTCGGCGGCTCACAAACAGCACCAGCTAGTATTATTGATGCGAATGGAGATACCCAAAATTTTGATCTCGTTTTTACGCGAAATAGGCCTGCCCAGGATTGGACTATGACCGTCATCCCTAAGGATGCTACATCCACCAGCGCTAGTACAGGCTCATTCACCTTTGACGAAAATGGCGCATTGCCGGCGAGCACAGAAGTACCTATTGCAATAACAACAGCTGCTGGCGTAACAACGACGTTTACATTGAAGGTAAAAGACGTCACGTCATTAGGGCAAGGATTTGTCTATTTTGGGTTGCAAAGAGATGGTCGTGCTGCTGGAGAATTAGATGGATTTCATTTTGATAACACTGGTAAAGTCGTTGGAGAATTCACCAATGGCCATCAAGCAACATTGTACAAACTTCCCCTGGCCACATTCACAAATGCAAATGCACTAGATCGACTTACCGGGAATGTTTTTGAACGCTCGGTCGCGTCAGGTGAAGCTACTTTGAGAGAAGTGAGAACCGAAAATCCCGAAATAACGAATGTTATGTGGGAATTTGCTACCTTTATGCCAGAATATCACGAATTATCAAACGTGGATCTACAGAATCAATTTACTTATATGATCATGTCTCAACAAGCCTATAACTCATCAGCAACAGTATTTAAAACAGTTGATGAGATGACTAAAATGGCGGCGTCGTTGAAGACCTAGCCAAATCTGAGACGGCGTGTAAACGACAAAACCTACTGAGCATATAGAAGCTTCCTAAACTCGGCAATTTATTCCCACTTCAATCCAGCCTTCTATCCAATCACATCAGTTATAATTTGGTTCAAAAAAATAATCGTTACCAAACAATGGCTTAATTCAGCTCATAACTGGCATGAAAATAGCAAGGTTAATAGAGAAATCAGCGGAGAAACCGTAAAAAAAGGAAATAGGATATGGTGGAATTAATAAAAAAAAATCAAACAAGAACGACTGGAAGACATATATGGCCCATAGCTATAGCTTGCGGTCTCTTGATCTTTGGATCAGCCATCTCAAATGCCTCATCACGTATTAAAGATATTGCTACATTTGAAGGTGTGCGAGAAAATATGTTGGTTGGGTACGGACTAGTCGTTGGCCTTAATGGAACCGGTGATAGCCTGCAGGATGGACATTTCACAAAACAAAGTTTGATGGCCATGCTCGAACGTCTCGGTGTAAAACCTACTCAAGATGGACTGGATTCAGAGAATGTGGCTGCTGTAATGGTAACAGCTACGCTTCAAGCTTTTGCAAGACAGGGCAGCAAAATAGACGTTACTGTTAGCGCTCTTGGAGATTCAAAAAGTCTACTCGGAGGCACTCTTCTAGTTACTCCTCTCCTTGGCGCAGACGGCGCGGTCTACGCCGTCTCTCAAGGACAAGTTGCCGTTGGTGGCTTTACCGCGGGGGGGCAAGGAGAAACCGTAACCAAAGGAGTGCCCACTAGCGCTCGGATTGCCAATGGTGCTATTGTGGAAAAAGAAATTAAATTTGACCTTGCCTCGCTAAAGAAGGTCCATATCAGCCTTCGCAATCCTGATTTTACAACAGCTCGCCGCATGGCACAGGCTGTAAATGCATTTCTTGGAACAAACGTTGCCCGTCCAAAAGACCCGGGCACTTTAGTCGTTGAAATTCCACACGATTATAAAGAAAACGTCGTTGGACTAATCACAGACATAGAACAACTTCGCATTGAGCCAGATCAATTAGCACGTATTATAATTGATGAGCAAAGTGGTACAATTGTAATGGGAGACAATGTTAAAATTAGTACTGTCGCGATCGCACAAGGAAGCCTAACAATCCGGGTAACAGAAACGCCGCAAGTATCCCAGCCCGGGCCTTTTGCTGAAGTAGGGGAAACGGAAACTGTTCCTAGAACGGATGTGCAGGCTGATGAAGATAGTGATAAAAAAATGACAGTTGTGAATAGCGGAGTAACATTACAGGACCTAGTAAATGGCTTGAATTCTCTTGGCATAGGTCCTCGCGACTTAATCACCATTCTGCAAGCAGTTAAGGCCTCCGGAGCACTGCAAGCTGAAATTTCAGTAATGTAGGGAGTGAATAATGGACATCCAAAATATTAACGAAAGCGGATTTGCAGCCTTTCAAATGGCTAAGGCACCCCCAACGCTTGGAAAACTTAATAATAACGAGAAAATCCGGGAAGTAGCCGAGAACTTTGAAGCGTTCTTTTTAGGGCAAATGCTGCAGCCGATGTTTTCTAGCATCGAGCCAGCTAAGCCATTTGGCGGCGGCCATGCAGAAAAAATATGGAAATCATTGATGGTCGATGAGGTTGGTAAATCAATGGCAAAAAACGGTGGAATAGGTATAGCAAATATGATCCAACGCGATTTACTAAAAATGCAAGAAGTTCAATAATCCTAAGGTTTTAATATGAAAAAAATAGAAGATAAAATTATGGACCTACTCGACGTTACCACGCGCTTGAGTAAGTTACTAAAGCAGGAAAATGCTATTTTGGCCACTAATCAGAGAGCAAACCGCATAAAACCCTTGCAACGAGAAAAAACCGCCCTGAGCTATGCTTACGAACAACAGTTGCAGACTATAGGCAATGAAGAGGATTTGAAAAACATTGACCCCGGCATGGCCAATCGTCTCAGAGATGCCATTAATTCATTTGGTTTACTTTTAGAGGAAAATGCAACGCGATTGAAAGCTAAAATAGATGCTGGAGAGCATTTATTTAGAATTATTTCAGAATCCGCAATTGATCACCAAGGGAAAACTGCAGGTTACGGTAGCAGCGGTGACACGGTCAGCAACAAACGACTGGCCTATCGCCCAGCAGTTTCTGTTGGCCTTAATCAGGAACTTTAGACGAAGTTATATAGATACAATTAGGAGCTTTAATAAGTGTCATTAGAACTAACTCTTCAAAGCGCGATAAGCGGCATGCAGACGTCAAAAGCGGCGTTGCAAACTATTTCTAATAACATTGCTAATGTTAATACCGAAGACTATACGCGAAAAATTGTTGAACAAAAATCAAGAACCTTCGATGGTAAAGGCTACGGGGTTGAAATTGGTGCAATAACCAGACGCGTAAACCAGGGCGTCATAAAGCAAATGCGTAGCGAAATGGGGACACTCGAAAATGTTTCTGTAAAACAAGATTACCTAACCCAGCTAAATAGCTTTTTTGGAACCCCGGCAGATGACAACTCTATTTCACATAAGATTGGAGATTTAGGATCCCAATTCAACAACTTAGCAATCTCACCAGAGATCCCGGCCAATCATTTTCTAGCAGTTAACTCGGCGGACGACACGGCATTAGCCTTAAGGCGTATGTCGGAAGAAGTCCAATACCTGAGAACTAGCGCAAACGGGCAAATTAAATCGACTATCACAAAAGTCAATAATTTATTAGATGAAATCGTTGATTTGAACACAGGCATAATGAGTTTCACTGCCAGCCAACTGTCAACTGCAGAGCTCGAAGACCAGCGAGATAAATCGCTTAACTCTCTCGCAGAAATAATGGATATTACTTATTTTGAGCAGTCGGATGGAAGTTTTAGTGTCTACTCGGGAAGCGGACAAACCTTAGTAACTAAACAAAAACAAACTCTATCATATATTTCTTCTTCAACTCTGAACGCAAACCTCGAATACACACCAACTTCTGCCGTGAATTACTCTGGGCCATCGAATGCTGACTATCCAGTTGGCGGTGTTCCCGGAATTTTTGCTGGTGAAATCACAGCAAATAGCGATATCACTGCAAGTATTAAAAGTGGATCTCTAAAAGGCCTCATAGATATTCGCGATCATGACCTTAAGGCCGTACAGGCTCAATTAGACGAATTGACCGAACAGCTTAAAATAGAAGTGAATAAGGCGCATAACAAAGGTTCCGGATTTCCGCCGCCACAGATCTTAACCGGTGATAACTTTGTCCAAAGTACAACCGACATAAGCAAAGCAACCGGATTGGTTGTCGTGAGTGTCGTCGACAAAAGCGGCAATAAACTTGAGACCGAATATTTCAACCTTGCAGACGCAAACATTACAAATGTAGCAACGCTTCTTACCAACGGCGGCGGCACCGGGATTAATAACAAATTTACCGCCACCAATTTAGTAGCATCAGTCACCAATGGGCATCTAGTATTAGCCGCTGGAAGTGATAATCGTGTCACGATAAATGAAATGACGAGTTCCATGACGGGAGCAGGTAAAGTAGCCACAGGCTTCAGTGATTTTTTTGGCTTGAACAACCTTTACCAGTCACCAGAGAATTTTGCGAGGTATCGATCCGACTATAAGCCGAGTTCATCTGCCGCAGTTATATCTACTGGCGGAACACTGCAATTCACAGATGCCACCAATGGTGCAAGATCGATAAACTACGCTGGGAATGATACGTTGGCAGCCCTCGCAACAAAAATTAGCGCTGCAGCTGGAGTAACTGCGCAGATAATTTCTGATGGTGATGGATTTCGATTACAAGTCACTCAAGATAATGCAGAGCATGTCGCGATTGTCGAGACAGGCGTGGGAACCTTTTTATCAGAAACAGGGTTGCGAACGGACACTCGCGGCCTGAGCAGCAGGCTTAAAGTCCGTGAAGATATTGTCACAAATAATTCATTAATTTCCCGCGGATCGCTTCAATCAAACTCTTTTGCCACGGCCGCTCAAACGAGTGCCACCACAAACTTTGCCACGCTAGGCGGGATTATAGCTGGCGCATTAACTTTTACTGTGGATGCATCAACAACAGCGACAATCAATTACGCAACCACAGACTCACTTACAACCGTCGCAGCTTCAATAAATGGGAATGCCACTCTCGCAAGTTCTAATATCTCAGCGGAGGTCATAACTTTAGGTGCAAACTCTCAATTAAAAATTAATAATAGCAAAAGTGACAACTTCTGGATCGTCGATACGGGAGGTTTAACCACTGCAACGTCGCAAGGAGTTTCAATTGGCGACGGCACAACTGCAGCTAATATGGCGGCTCAATTTGATGCCCAGAAAACTTTTCTAGCAGCCCCAGCTAGCGGCGGTGGATTATCGCAAACCACAAGCACATTAACCAACTACGCGGCAAGCATACTCTCAGCTAATTCTTCTGTAGTTACCGAGCTGGATCAAGAACTAACATTCCAAGAACAATTGACGATGGAATTATATAATAAACATACCTCTGCTAGCGGCGTGAATATGGATGAAGAACTGGCCAATATGATCATAATTGAGCAATCATACCTCGCTGCGGCCCGAATAATCACAACGACACAGAAACTCTTTCAAGTACTCAACGACATGATGCGTTAGGATATAAAATGACCCGTATTGCCGATCTATCCCAAAACAAAGTAGTCACATCGCTCATTCTTGATACCCAAAGTCGTCTTGCTGATAAGCAAGCGCAAATTAGTTCTAACCAAAAATCTCAAAACTACGCGGGTATATCCACTGATTCTATGCAGCTCGTCAACCTAGAAACCTCTGAACGCAAAATGGAGCAATATTTAAATGACAATGTGTATGTCGATTTAAGATTAAATGGCGCTCTTAATAGTATTGATGCAGTTAGAACTTCAGTTACAGATATTCGCGGCATACTCCGCAGCCTAATGGTTGACGGCAGTTTGGCAGCGGGTATAGATAAAGATAATATTGCTGAAGTTAAAACCCAAGAAATAGAAGATTTTCTGAATACAACGATGAATGGCCGCTACCTTTTCTCAGGATCAAAAACGAATACGGTACCCGTTGTTGCCGGAGACATTACCACCGCACCTGCATATGACGCCGCTTTCAATACAAAGGCAGAACCCTCATTCTACTACCAGGGCGATGATACGATCATAAAAGCTCGGATAGACGAGGGTGTCGTATTGGAATACGGTGTTACCGCAGCCAATTCTGGTTTCGAAAAATTGATCCGTTCGATAAGAATTTTACGCTCAACCGATATCACAGGCAGTCCACCAAATGACGCTAATTTTATGAAAAAAGTTGAGCATTCTCTAAATCTACTCAATCAAGCAGATGACGAAATGCAGGCCATTCAAATGAATATAGGCACCAGAATACAGCAACTAGAGACGACAAATAAAAACATAACTATTTCACAGAATTTTGCCAGAGGTCTAATATCTGATATCGAAAGCGTAGACATGTACCGAGCAGTTGCCGAGTTAACCCAGGACCAAACAATGCTGGAGGCCTCATACAGCACCATGGTTAGACTAAGCAATTTAACTTTGACCAAATTTATATAGTATATCCAACTAGCATTATCAATATCTGCATCATTAACCCAGTTAGTCGTCGCAGTTATCACCGCGAGACCGGAGGAGTCAGATGATATACCTGAAACTGTTAGTGTGGAGCTACCATCCTCACTGAAGGATACTTTTAAGTTGGCAGGTGACCCTTTAATTAGGTTTGCACCTTTATACGACGAATCGTTTGCTAGATTATCTAATTGCTGACGAAGGTCGTTAAATTGAACTGCTGATCTTGATCGATCTGTTTTATTGGCGTTCGATTTTGACGCCAAAGCAATACCTTTCATTTGAGCAACAAGGTCCGCAATAGTCTCAAGGCCATTCATCGCCGCCTCAACACCGCTTATACCTTGATCAATAGAGTCTTTTAGGTTGCCTAGATCAACTGCCCGATCGTTGAGGCTACGTGCCTGGAAATACGAGATAGCATTATCTATGGCATTATTTACTTTCAGGCCCGTAGACAGACGTTTCTGAGTATTTGAAATTAAATCAGTCGTCCTTTGAAGAGCTAGTAAATTGCTTCGCGTCGCATTTGATAAAGTTATTGGACCGTCAGCCATATTATTTTCTCCTATTCTAGGTTTACCATTTCACAGGCCCTTCTGCCTGTCCGGCGGGCCCTTTA
>CAJQSN010000048.1 GCA_905614355.1 uncultured Rhodospirillales bacterium
AAAAAGGTTACGGACTGGGTCTTGAGGAATACGGAGTTGGATTTTGCTCTACGGCCGCGCCTATTTTTGATGCGGAACAAAACTGTGTTGCTGCAGTTAGTCTCGCGCTCCCAATTTCTCGGGCATCAAAAAAACGTTTGGGCGAAATATCTGAGGCCCTTGTAAAAACGTGTAATAGCATATCGATTAATATGGCGCCCTAGCGCCGCTCACATTTTCAAATCTTTTTTTTACTCTCCTTGAGAGAGGATGTTTTTACTGTGGGCAACATTTAATCCTTGACTAAAAATACCAAATTTCGCACTATTGATAATAACAATAAGTCAATTGATATCAATTAATAAAATAGATTAGGGGATTTTATTATGAGTGTAGCAAGAAGAGGTCTTCACGGGGTAACCCACTACGAAAAAGGCCGTGCCTTTGAAGGTTATACCTTGTTCGCGCCGATGTTGGGTCGCAATGTCTGGCTGATTGATATGATGGGGCAGGTGGTTCATCAGTGGAAGATGGATAACGTGCCCGGTAATTACGGCAAGCTGCTGACCAATGGTAATTTGCTTTATATTGGTAAACTCATTCCATCACCTTTACCTGAGTTTGGCGGTAATGGGGGGCAATTGATCGAAGTTGATTGGGATGGCAATGTAATCTGGGAATATATCGACCCTCTCCATAGTCATTGCTTCGCAGAAATGGATAGTGGCAACATTATGATCGCTGTGTGGCGTGAAGTACCCGATGACATAGCTAAAACTGTCAAGGGCGGCCAGCCTGATACTGAACTGAACGGTGTTATGTGGGGCGAGGCCATTCAGGAAATTGACAAAGAAACCAAAGAAGTCATTTGGGAATGGAATTCCTATGATCATCTTGATGTTGATGTAGACATCCTTGGACCTCTCCATCCACGAGATCGTTGGACTAATCTAAATGCGATTACGATGATGCCAGACGGTAACCTTCTGGTAAGTTTTCGTTTGATCAATACAATAGTTATAATCGAGAAATCAACCGGTGATATTATTTGGCGATGGGGTCCTGGAGAAATTGCTGGTCAGCACAATCCAACATTGCTCGAAAATGGTAATATTCTGTTATTCGACAATGGTGCTCACCGTGCCTATACTACGATCGATTTTTCGCGGGTTATTGAGGTTAATCCGAAGACCAATAAAATCGAATGGGAATATAAAGATGATCCCTCATTCGACTTTAACAGCTTTATTTGCTCCGGTGCTCAGCGGCAACCCAATGGCACGACGTTAATCTGTGAAGCTACCAAAGGCCGCATTTTTGAAGTCACCAAAGAAGGTGAAATGGTGTGGGAGTTCGCCTCTCCCTTTTATTATGATCACACCTTATTCGGCACCAACAGCATGATTTTCAGGGCCTATCGATATACCGCGGACCATCCGGGTCTCAAAGGTAAGGCCCTGGATCCAGGTAACTATCCCGATGTGAATGCGCTTATGCCGCGCCGCTTTATTCGCGGTCGCACCAGCGATGTTCCCCATCTTACGGGTAGTAGTTTTGAAGAAGGTGGGTTTAGGGTAGAAGATAAAGATTGAAGACAAATTGAAATAGTATAACGAGTCAGAAAGATAGGAGTGAAACAATGAAGTGGTTTACCCAAAAAATTCTAATGCTTTTTATAGGTTTGTTTAGCGTCGTCATTTTTGCACAAGGGCAGCAATCTAACGCGGCCTATTATTCAGGAAAAACTCTAACAATTATGGTTGGGTTCCCAGCCGGTGGTGGAGCAGATTTAATAGCTCGCGTATTGGCCAGACATATTGGTACCAACATCGCGGGCAATCCAAAAGTGATTGTAAAAAATATGCCAGGTGGCGGCGGTATCAGGGCCACCAACTTCCTAAAAGACAAAGGGAAGCCGGATGGATTGACAATCATATGGGGTCCCTGGCAGCCTTTTGCTCAGGTCGTTGGTCAGCGGGGCATGCGGTTCAAATATGACGAAATGACCTTTGTTGGCGGCGCTAGAGCTGCCCCCTCTGTAATGTATGTGCGTAAAGATGCACTTCCTAAGGGTGCTGAAAATGTGTCCGGACTTTTGCAATCAAACAAACCCATACGATATGCTGCAATCCGGCCTACGGTCTTCCTTTCCATGTTTGGACGTACTGCCTTGGATCTGCTCGGTGTTAAATACAAATATGTTCCCGGTTACAAAGGTGGTGCTAAAGTTTGGGTAGCCGTACAATCTGGCGAAGGCGATCTTGCTGTAACATCAACTGCTAACTACCGCTCTTCGATTGTTCCCAACCTGGTAAAAAAAGGTATTGCTATTCCTCTGCTAGCTGCACCAGCCTTGGATGATGCGGGAAATTTTGTCCGTTCAGAAAGCATACCGGAACTGCCTCATTTTCTCGAAGTCTATAAAAAAGTTCATAATGGAAAAATGCCGTCCGGCCTTCAATGGGAATTTATGAAATTATTGGTGTATTCCTTTAATAATCTGACACTTGCCGCTTTTGGTCCGCCAAATATGGATAAGACGGCAACAGAGGCTTTGGCCAAAGGGTTTTACGCAACGCTCTCAAGCGAGACGTTCATTAAGGAATTGTTTAAGCGAGCTGGGGTTCGACAGGTGCCGCGGACTAAAAAACATGCCATGAGCGTTTTTAATCAAATAAATAATGTTAAACCGGAAATGGTCACTTTTATTAAGAAGTTCCTCGGCAAGGGTAGAAAAAAGCGGAAAAAAAAAGTAGCTAAAGATTAAAGCTTCGATGGATTAAAGGGGCATTTTTCCATGCGGCTTGATATTTGAACTAACCCAGTCAAGTCGAAGGAGCCAATAATGTTTGATGCCTTTTTAGCTGGTTTCCTTCTGGTTATTGAATGGCCCGCGCTTGGTTTTCTTTTATTAGGCGTTTTTATTGGTATTTGGTTGGGGGCAGTGCCGGGCCTTGGCGGGATCATTGGTCTTGTCTTGTTGCTCCCGTTTACGTTCGGCATGGAACCGGTACCCGCCTTTGCCCTTTTACTAGGCATGTTTGCTGTCACCTCAACCAGTGACACGATCGCTTCGGTCATGCTTGGTATTCCAGGAACCGCTGCATCGCAAGCGACAATTTTGGATGGATTTCCGCTGGCACAAAAAGGTCAGGCGGCTCGCGCTTTCGGAGCGGCTTTTACGGTATCAGCATTTGGCGGTGTATTTGGTGCTCTTATTTTAGCAGTTTCCCTGCCGCTTATATTGCCCATCATTCTATCCTTCAATTCACCCGAAATTTTCATGCTCGGTATCCTGGGGCTTTCCATGGTCGGTTCCCTTAGTGGGGCTTCCATTCTCAAAGGATTGACAGTTGCCACCTTAGGTCTTTTATTATCGACGGTTGGTTACGCAGAAACGATTTCCATCCCGCGGTTCTTTTTAGGAACGGATTACCTGATTGACAAATTACCGCTTATCCCCGTTGTTCTTGGACTATTTGCTATTCCGGAAATTATGGAACTGGCTATCCGCAATACGTCGATTTCTAAAATTGGTAAAAATCATTCCGACGGCGGGGGTATACTTGATGGTGTCAGGGATGCCTTTAGACATTGGTGGCTGACTTTACGATGTGCGGTAATCGGTACTTATATAGGGATGCTGCCTGGTCTGGGTGCTTCTATTGTTGACTGGATCGCTTACGGTCATGCGGTTCAAAGCGCCAAGGACAAGTCCCAATTTGGTAAAGGCGATATTAGAGGCGTTATAGCCCCCGAAGCTGCCAACAATGCAACCCGAGGTGGATCTTTAGTGCCCATGGTGGCTTTCGGAATTCCTGGCAGTCTCGGCACTGCTATCCTTTTGGGCGCGCTTTTAATCCAGGGTTTAAAGCCCGGACCTGAAATGCTGACGACCCAGCTGCATATTACTTTCAGCATGGTTTGGTCAATTGTTGTCGCCAATATCGTTGTGGCGATAATTTTGTTGTTTTTGAGTAAGCAAGTTGCGAAAGTCGCCTTCTTGCCAGGTCACCTTATTGTACCAGGTGTGATCCTATTTGTTTTTATGGGGGCCTGGCTCGGTGGTGCCTCTTTAGGGGACTGGGTCGCCTGCCTGATTTTTGGGATCATCGGGTTCGTAATGAAGCGTGGCGGCTGGCCCCGACCGCCATTGATCCTCGCCATCATATTAGGCTCTATAATGGAGACCTCCTTTCTCATTAGTATTAATTCATATGAGGGTGTCGCCTGGCTATGGGAACGTCCAATCGTATTGGTTATTTGGGGGTTAATAGCGATCACCCTTTTCTCCGCAGTGCGCGGACTTAGCAAAAATATTAAAAAGGACGAAAATAAAGAAGAACCCGTCACCGGTGAAGGTGCCGAACGCAGTCCTATGATTTCGCTACCGTTTTCAATTCTGACGTTGCTATTATTTTCCTGGGCCATGTGGGAAGCGACACGGGGGCATAATGTGGGCGCTGAATATGTGCCCGAGCCCTGGCCGCTAGAAGTAAGCCAGTTCCCGATCGTTACCATTGTAACTGGCTTTATTCTCGTTTTTTTTGTCATTATAAAAGATTGGAAGGCGTGTGTAACCTTCGTTAAACAGCATGAAAGTATTGGTATTGCTTTGACACGTGCGGCCGATGACGCGTTGTTGCAACGGGCAATGATGTTCTTTGGCTATTTACTCGCGACAATAATAGTTATGCCGGTTATTGGACAAAAATTGGTGCTACCCATATTTATTGCCACCTATTTGGTTCGTTGGGGCAGCTATAACTGGCGTGTAGCACTTGGCTACGCTGCTGTTGGGTGGGTGTTCCTCGTCGGCTTTTATGACCGAGTTTTGCATTTGCATTGGTATCCCTCATGGCTCGATAGTTGGTTGCCTAATATTCTGCCGTCATGGTTTGCTTACTGGTTGTTTTTCTAATACTCAAATAAATCACATGCACAAACTGGATAAACTAATGACCAAACCCCAGAACATTCTCTACATCATGTCTGATGAGCATAACCCAAAGATGCTTGGGTGTTATGGTCACAAACAAGTTCAAACACCCAATTTAGATAAATTGGCGGCGAGGGGGACGCGGTTTACTTCCCACTATACTAACTCACCAATCTGCATCCCGGCGCGGGCTGCTTTTGCGACCGGCCGGTATACGCATGAGACAGGGTATTGGGATAATGCGATGCCTTATGATGGTAACGTAAAGGGTTGGGGGCATCGCCTTCAAGAAGAGGGGATGCGAGTAGAATCAATCGGCAAGCTTCATTATCTGGGTGAGGACTTAAATACAGGTTTTTCCAAGCAACATCATCCAATGCATGTGATGGGTGGGATTGGTCAGGTTTGGGGGTCTGTTCGTGATCCATTACCAAATGAGCGCCCAGCGCGGATGTTGAAAGAAATAGGTCCGGGTGAAACAAGCTACAATAAATACGACCGCTTAATCGCCGATGAGGCTTGTAACTGGCTTAAAAGTGCTGCTGAACAAAAGGAACAAAAGCCCTGGGTCCTTTACCTGGGGTTTGTTGCTCCGCATTTTCCATTGGTTGTGCCAGAGGAATTTTATAATCTCTATCCACTAGATAGTTTGCCGCCCCGAAAGCTTGATCTTGAAAGCGGATATCTCCGCCATCCCTGGCTTCAGCGCATGGATGATTTTTCACAAATTGATCGCCATTTGACACCAGAACAGCGCCTTATGGCAGTCGCAGCTTATTTTGGCCTCTGTACCTTCATTGATCACCAGATTGGTCGAGTATTAGACGTGCTCGCAAGCAGTGGTCTAGAGGGGAGTACCCGCGTTATTTACACAAGTGATCATGGAGACAATGTCGGCGCACGCGCTATGTGGGGTAAATCTAACTTATATGAGGAAACCGCCGGTATTCCTTTGATTATTGCCGGCGAAGGAGTTCCAGAAGGGAAAACCAGTTCGACAACGACGTCTTTGCTCGATAGTTATCAGACTATTTTGGATGGCGTTGGACTGAATGAAACGTCTGACGAGCAAGATTTAGTGGGTAAATCCTGGTTTGATCTTTCAAGCTTGGTAGACGATCCAGATCGCATCGTTTTTAGTGAATATCATGCGGCGGGTTCTCCAACCGGTGCTTATATGCTCCGCAAGGGAACGTACAAATTTATTTACTACGTTGACTATAGTCCCGAATTGTACGATCTGGAGATCGACCCTGAAGAAACAACAAATTTGGCGGATAACATTGAATATGAAAAAATAGTTAAAGAGTATGAGGTTCTGCTACGCGACATTTGTGACCCTGAAGCCGTCGACCGGCAGGCAAAGGAAGATCAAAATATTCTTATCGAAAAGTTTGGTGGTCGCGACAAAGCGCTTAACATGGGGACCCCTGGAGCCACGCCAGTGCCAGGTCAAAATCATGAATGATATATTTTGCTGCCGATGGTGTTATATTTTTGGCTTGGTATTAGCCATTACCACACTAACTTTAAGACGAATAAAATGCAGTTGAGTTAGCATTATTGATGCAGGAAATTTCTTATCGTCTCCATCATTCCCTTCCTAATTCCAATCATCGCGCCATGAGGCCTGTCTAGCTAACAAGTTAGCTAGACAATGTCTTTTTTTTTACTATGTAATATTATGGATAATATCCCAAATAATAAACGATGATTAAATATTAGAAAAAAACGTGTGGCTAGAATTGTTATCGGACCTCTGCTCATTATAATTTTTCAAAATTTACCATCAAACAGGCACAGCTAGCATATTAGGAACCGAGAATGAGTCTAGAATTGCTCTTTTGCTAATTAATTTGAGTTCGTTTTGATCGAGTATTAATTTATCTTCATAACGCCCTACCAAATAGAGTTTAGAAACACCCTCAAGGTCAGATTGCATAACTTGGAAATTAGCATTTACATTAATTTCAGGTTTTCCATCGTCTATACGAATATTACTAATAAAATGTCTAAGATTTAGTCGGCGATAGGTTAGAGTGTTATCGACTAACTGCGCAACCCGATCGCGAATCATTCCATGAGAATAGCACCCCATAATCGGTACTGTAAGACCTAGGTCTTCATTTTCTTTCGATTGTACTTCGTAATGGCAGTCATCTTCTTTGAAGAAGGCAGGAAAATCTCCATAGCGTTTTTCATTCAGACAATCAGCATAATCGAAAAGAAACCTCTCAATCTTCAGGTGTAGCTCAATTTTATTCATAATAAAGTCCTGTTTTGCCCAAGTTTCTTAGCCTTCGAACCCCATTAACTTATGATAGTGGCTCCAAAACCCACGGATCGAAATTTCTTGGGATAAATAATCAGTGTCTGCTATTTCACCTATACCACCCATCTCAAGAACCGAATGATCGCCAGCACGCATTTTCAGGCCATCTTGCTCCAAGCGCAGTGCCTCGCCATCTTCCATCGATATATAGCCAGAGGGGCCAATAAAATTGGCTGTGAGTTTTTTCCCAAACGCCTGCTCTTCAGTGTCTTCTTCAAATCCAAGGTAGGTAATATTCAATTCGACTTTACCAGGCCCTTTTGGACGCAAATGTCGGATAGCGTACGTATTGTCGACTTGAGCTAAAACAGAGGTGGGAAACATGGAAAGTAGTGTCGTTTTATACCCGTCGTCAAGATCCAAAGGCACGTTGGCTATTGCTGGGTCGGCAAGCTTTATATTTGGATCATATTTGTCCGTACCTTCATACGCGGCGGCTAGATCCACACTACTTGTATTGTCATCGTCGCTTAGTATTGAGTGGTTCCAGGTATTTTTAGTGTCCTTATCCATTTTAATTCCACCTTTCATAGTCGGTTGTTGAATCCCGAATGAAACCTGAAATAGGTGGAGAAGCGATGCGTGATATGGATCTCTTACATTTTCATTATAAAGTTTCCAGTTTCCTTCGATCATTTGTCTCATGTAACCAGTAACTTTAGGGGTCCGTTGATCCAGCAAACGAGAAATCTGAGATTGACAGTGTGGACCAAGGTAGTCGAGCAGTGGTTCGGTCTCCTCGCTGAATGTAGCAAAGATCATACCACCAATCGTTTCGACTCGAAGTTTTCTAAGGTTATGATTTTCTTTTTCAAAGCAAGGGGGCATTCCACCTTTTCCCTTTAAACCTTTTTCGAGCGGAACGCTTGCTAAGTTTCCTTCAAGATTGAAAGTCCACAAATGATAGGGACAAACATGTCGAGTTGAATTTCCTCGAATTTCGTCCACGATTCTCGTTCCGCGATGACTACAACTGTTTTTAAAAGCATGAATATCGCCATTTGCCGTACGATTAACAATTATATTAACATCACCAATCCAATTTGTGACGAAATCACCTTCGTTGGGAATTTCGCAGCTGTGGGCAAGATAATTCCAAGTGGGGCCTTGGAATATCTTTTCCATCTCCAGTTCATAGAAATCCTGATCAAAGAAAATTTCATATGGGACACGGGAAAAGTCTGACGTAGGCCATTCGACTTTATCTTTTAAATTTTTCATGTTCTTAGATTTGTCCAATTTGACCTCCTTGAATTAGTAAGGGATTCTGTTTAAATATCTTGAATAAACGGGAACCTAGGAAAATTTTTATTAATCATATAGTAATCTAAACCAGTATAATAAGCGTAAAATCAATTGAGGCAATGGTAATTTTATTCAATTAAGGAGATTAATTTAATGTCGATATCTATTGAAAAAATTTTAGGTAATGAAGCCCTTAATAGTAGCGTTCTTAAGGGATTGGCAGATAACAGTTTTGACTCGATATTAATAACGGATGCCAGTAGAAATGCAAAAATTATCTACGCTAATAAAGCATTCAAAAGTCTCACGGGGTTTTCTCCTGCCGATGTCATAGGAAAGACACCTAAAATTTTGCAAGGCCCAGCAACGGATAAAAAGGTTATAGCTCGACTGGCCGTAGCTCTAAGTAAAGGCATTCCTTTTGAAGGAAGGGCAATAAATTATAAAAAAGATCGTACGCCTTTTATCATGTATTGGAGGGTGGTTCCGGCTAAAATAGGCAAAGACACAAAGGTTTGGATCGCAATCCAGCGTGAAGGCAGTCACATTTAAAATGTGTTCAAATATTGTTTATTTTTAGCTCGCCGGTAATGCGCCAAATGTGTCGGGTAGGAATAGGACGTTCTTTCTAATTTTGGCTAATATGTCTGGCGCTTGGTTCAAAAAAATTGAGATAGATTTTATAAGTAATCATATAATAAGCTCATTTACTCTTTTTTAACGGAGTATATTTGGGAACAAAAATAACTGGGTTGGATTAAGTGGCGTTTACTGTAAAGAAATACGCAATCCCAACTGCACCACTTGCTAGGAGGGTGGGTATCATTCCTATATGAAACTTTAGAGTGGCTACAAGAGCACCTGAGGATAATATTAATGCCGCCCAATCCAGAGTATTCCAAATTGGAATATGTAAGTGAAGTATTCCAATAGTTGTCTCATTAACTTCTCCAAATATTACATGAAGTGAGAACCAAACCACAAGATTAAGAATTACGCCAACAATCGCTGCAGTTATAGCGGAGAGTGTAGCCGCTAAAGCCTTGTTCCCTCGAAGAGATTCAATAAAGGGGGCTCCTAGAAATATCCATAGAAAGCATGGCGCAAATGTGACCCAAGTTGTTAGTAACGCGCCAAGGACCCCTGCTGTCAGAGGGTCTAGTATGCCTGGATTACGGTAAGCACCCATAAACCCAACAAACTGTACTATCATAATTAATGGCCCGGGAGTGGTTTCTGCCATACCGAGACCATCAAGCATTTCGCCTGGTGCCAACCATCCATAATTTTCAACGGCTTGCTGGGCGACATAAGCAAGTACAGCGTATGCTCCTCCGAAAGTAACGACAGCCATTTTACTAAAGAAAAGACCTTCTTGGACAAAAATATTTGTTGGCCCTAAGGCCATAAATAGGACTACCAGAGGTCCAAGCCAGATTGTTAGCCATATCAAAAGCACCCGAATAGAACTAATCATAGAGGGCTTTATATGAGTAAAAGAATCTGATTTAATCCCTGAATCAACTAGTTCAGGGGAGCTATTTTTTTCTATACTTGAACTACGGTCAGTATTGTTACCAAAGCTTGGAAGATTTAATTTGTTTCCTGCTAAACCTATGGTTGCAGCTGCTAGAACAACAACTGGAAAAGGAACGGCTAGAAAAAAAATGCTGATAAATGCTCCGCCGGCGATAGTATACATCGCTGCATTTTTCAGTGCTCGTTTTCCGATTCGTAATACAGCTTCAACAACAACGGCTAATACTGCAGCTTTGATGCCAAAGAACAGCGCTTCAACAAACTTAACTTCGTAATATCCCGCGTAAAGAATACTGAGTAATAAAATTACTATTGCGCCTGGTATGACAAATAGTATTCCCGCCATCAAACCCCCAAGGGTTCGGTGCATCAACCAACCAATATAAGTAGCAAGTTGTTGTGCTTCAGGCCCTGGCAAAAGCATACAGTAATTTAAAGCATGCAGAAATCGCTCTTCGCTAACCCACCGTTTTTCCTCAATTAAAATACGGTGCATAACCGCAATTTGGCCGGCTGGCCCGCCAAAGCTTAGAAGACTAATTCTTAGCCAGACGCGAAATGCCGCTAAAAGACTTATTCCATGGTGTGGCGTCTTTTGATTATTCATATCAAGACCTTATATTTTTATTTAATTGTGAGTTGAGTTTGATATTTTCATAATATTTTTTTTATCAGTAACTTAGACTTATTTTTCAGCTGAAATAATAGTCCATGGAAAGCGCCATGAATTATAATCTAGCGCTAAAGTTCCTTCAGCTTCCTCGAAAGGTTCGATTGAAATATTTTTAAACCCTTGGGTTTCCAATATTTGTTTTATATCCATCTTGATAAAGGACACCATGAAGGGCTCATTGTTTCGTTTGCTATGGCCTAAATGGATAAAACGATCAAATTTGTCAGGTACGAGATAAAAATCCAAATGAACCATTTTTCCACCTGGAGCAAGAACACGATGAGCTTCTGCAAAGACCGATTTGATATTTTTTGGTGGGAGTTCATGCAGTAACATTGTTGATGTTATTAAGTTGAACTCATCATTTTTAAACGGTGTATGTTCAGCATTCGCTTGCCGATAATTCACATTGCTAACCTGGTTTTGTTTTGCGAAGTGGGCAGCTAGCTGTAAGCAAGGTGCAGATAAATCTATTCCGACAACATCTGCGTCTGGAAAAGCATTATAAAATGGTTGTGTACTCTTACCAAAACCGCATGCCATATCAAGTATTTTACTTGGATTGTACTGAGGCGTCGCAATTGTTGTTAGCCTATGATGTAAGTCCTGATGATTAGTGGTGCCCAAAGGTGTTGTGGAACGTGCACCACGCTCATAAACGGTTCCAGCAATATCGTCACTCCATAGGCCCCCTGGGTGCTGATGAATGTCAACCGATGTATAGTAATATGGCAGGTTTAGCTCTTTATCTAATATTAATATCTCATTGTCAGAGAAATTCTCGATAATTTCTTCTCGGAACTGGTTTTGAAAACGGTGTATCCCATAACGTCCTGAATATTTATAACGCTGAAGGTGCCGTTCTAGCCATGCAAAAAACTGATAATCAACAGTCTGTTTAACTTTTTCAATTGGGGCATTCCGATCTAACTGAGGATATAATTTTGTTGTCCAATAAGTTTTAACAGAAAGGATGAAATCCTGTGCAGCAATAAACGAACGGGCATCAATATTGTTGGTGTCTCCCATGGCTCACTTCAGTCCCTTAGAAACCTGGTGGCCTGATAAGCTTTCCATTAAATGATTTACAAACTCATTACGATCCAATTGGGTTGCTGCACGTTCCTCGTCTGATGGTTCAGCATTTAAGGTTTCAAGGTCAAGTACTCCTTGACTAGCCAATACTTTTTCGATTTCCCGTTGTCGGTCACGTAAAACATAAACTTCGGTTGCGAGAGCCATAACCACTCCAAAAACACGGTCCAAAGCCGGGTCATTAAAGAATTTTTGTTCTGGTATTGCTGTAGTTTTCATTTTATATCTCACAATATTTTGGGAGTAAGTGTTAAAATTATTTAATACTATAAACAAGTTTTTATAATTTATAGCTCTGTTACTATAAGACTGAAGATAATTCTGGTCATATGACTTATTATAAATTAAGTCTTCCAACTCATACAATCGATATAGTTAGAATTTTATTGTTTGTTAATTTTAATTTACCTAATTGTTAATATAGCATATTATTTAGGTTAGGCCCCTTAGCTCAATTGGATAGAGTATCTGACTTCGAATCAGAGGGTTGGGAGTTCGAGTCTCTCAGGGGTCACCACTTCACATGAACTTCACCTGTAACACATTGGTATCCATACAGTTTTAATTTATGCCTGTATGGAGGTAGTACATGTGGAAGGTCAATTTAGTCCCTATTTGTATCAAAAGCGTAGTATCTATTATTTTAGCCGAAGAGTTCCTGAGGACTTATTGAACCATTACAGGCGATCAAAACTCGATGATTGAACATACCAGTCATCAAACTTAGATAAATGCTCAAATTTTCTCTCATAACCATTAAGTACAAGTAGATCGTAAATTTTATCACGGTTAAGAGTGTTGTTATGCTCACAAGTTATGACGTTAAATTTGTACAGTTTAAAGTCGAAGTCTTGCAATATTTCATATTCACTACCCTCTGTATCAATAGATAAATAATCAATTGTTTGCGGTGCACCAAATTGTTTAAGTAGATCAATTAGCGATATTGTTTCAACGTTGTATCGTTTTCCCGATTTACGACTTTCAGAATGTACATCGCAATTAGAGAAATCGTCGATTGTAGATAACTCTCCAACTTCTGCTTCGTTAAACCAGAGAATTTCACCAGATTTCCTCCATACACATTTATTTTCGATAGAAACTGTCCTATTCTTTTTTAGGTCCGAATGCCAAATTCGCGCTGGTTCAGCAAGAATTCCGTTCCAACCAAACTCCTTTTCAAGCAGAAATGAGTTGGACAAATCAATTCCGTTAGTTGCTCCAAATTCTACAAAATATCCATTCTTCTTAAATTCCAGTTCGCTCAAAACAAATAAATCTTGTCTTAACTGCGACTTTGAAGCTTCCAGTAAGTCTTCACACTTACTACGAACCTCGGGATTAATAGACTTAAGTAGTTCTATATCTTGAACAGCTAACTTCATTATCGTGTGCCAGTGATACAGCAACGTGCGTTTGCTTAATTTATTATCACCGTCCAAACTAAACACAAATCCATCGTTATGCGTTGGGTTTGCTATCTCACGTAAACGTTCAAAGTACTGCCCGTTACGGCATAAAAACGTGCGGCTTGCACGTACTGCGCTTGTCCCAACTCGCATGTGTATACGAGCTAAAGTTTGCTCTAATCCGTTCACTGTGTGGTGTTCTATGTGCACATCGCTCCAACGCAGTTGCCGTTGCTCTTCCACCTTTAATCCGCTGTTTGCAGCAATCAGTACAAAGTGCTGCACAATACGTCGCGTTCTAAGCTCCCTATCGTCTAAAGAATTTTGCTTTCCACAGTAGCCGCGCATTGCGCGATTCAGACTTTGATCGTCGTCATTTATCAGCGTTGTATTGCGTATTACATCCAAGAGAAATTACTTCGCAACAATGATTATACTGATGGAGCCTCTATTTGCATGATACAGTATTTAATCATCCAAGAATAGGTGTAACTCATTAGTTTGCTGGTATAATAAGTTAATTAATAAATATTTTTTCTTAGTGACAAAAAAATAGAAAGCTAATCTATGGATAACTATACCAAACTTCGACCTAAACCAATTGACGATCCAGATTTGATTACAGTCTTATGTCCCACGCGGTCTCGCCCAGAATTACTAATAAAGACAATCACCTCTTTTGATAAATTTACCATCAACAAAGATAAGGTTGAGTTTTGGCTACTTATTGATGAGGATGACCTTGATACTCATTCTTTAATCCATGGTGACTTGCTTGATGATATCGATATTAAACTGTCTTACCATATTGGCGAACGGCCAATAACACTCGCAGACGGGCTAAATAAACTTTGGCAAGTCGCCGCCAACGGAGGTATTTACTTCTATATGTCTGATCACTATCAAATGTTAACCGCGGGTTGGGATATCAAATTACGTGAGATATTTAAATTAGGCCCGAAGGACCGATTGCAGGTTGTTCAAATTAATGATGAAGCTAGAGAATCCAGCGATACAATATTTTGGGCATTGAGTGCAGAATGGGCAAACATTGTGGGTAGATTTGTACCTCCCTACTTTCCGTTTTGGTTCATCGATATGTGGATAGATCACGTATCGATTATTTTAGACCGAAAGGTAGAAAGTGATATATTTGTAAAATCTACCAATCAAGGCCCCATCGGAACAACAAGATTATGGCATCTAGGCTACTGGTATAGATTATATCAAGTGTTGCTTTTTGAGAGAATGCAAGAAGTTGAAATAATTCTGGAAGCCATTTATAAGAAAAATCCTATAGGTTACGAAACTGCAAAATTAGGTATTGAAAGGCGATTTCAGGAATATGATGAATGGGCTAGATCAATGATAGACGGAAAGAAGATTGCTAAAATTGAATCGGATCACTCCGGAGAAAGAAATACGCCTAATGGTCTTTATTTGAAGGCTTTCCAATCAGCGCATCAATATTTTTTAAAAGTTCAGCCAGAATTTAAGCAATTCAATTTGAGGAAGACCCAGGATTAGTGGCCCTCCCCCCATAGGTCCACTCAAGAAACACCCACACAATGACTCTGTGAATCCATTTAACGACCACTGGGAGTCTTTAGACACTCTAGAATCCTTAATTGAGCCCTTGTTTTAAGTGGCTCTGTATGACTCTTAAAATGACTCACAGAGGGTATTTAGAGAGGGGTTGAGAAGGGCAGATGTGGGCTTAAGAAGACCAAAGAAAGGGTAGTACAAACGGTAGTACATTTATGCCTCTTTACAATGGACTCAGGGATTCCTATGTTGTTGATTCAATTGGATACTTGTGTATCAATGGGGTTCTTAAGGGTCACCTAACTCTCTCAGGGGTCACCACTCTTTTTCAGCCTGAAAAATCCATTTATATCAATGGATTAAAAAACCAGTTTTTACAAAATGTGTGACGTTTTCCAGATTCCGTGTGACAAAATGTGTGACGTTTTGAAGGTATAATCTTAATTCTTTAAGCCCCCCTTGGTCCACATAGATTCTAATAGTTATCTCTGTCCATTTTTGGGGGAGTTGAGACCGTATGATTGATTCCGATCAGCTTCGACTATTGCTCAAGCGCTTCAGTAGGGGTTAGTATATAATTGGGGGTCTTATAATAAGGGGAAAAAATGGATAGTTTTTGGGAAAGACTGCCAGAGGGCTACCACAGACTGGGTTTTTTGATTAGCGGCCTATCAGCCGTAATCACATACATCATATTATCAATCAATGAGAACCGAGTTTCAGCATTCGAAGCACTAATAGAATTCCCCTTCTATTCAGCTCTTATCGGCATTGGCGCATTAGTTTTGATCCGAGGTATTCGATGGGTCCAACAATGGTTTGCTGTCACGGGGGATTTAAATCAACCAACAATCTAGATTGGCAGCGGCGAAAGAAGATGAAATTGACACAACAAAATAAAAAGCTTTCCACTGTATTTCCTCCAACAGCCTATTATATTGCAGCGGGTCTAATCACGATTATTACGTTTCCCGCACCCTCGAGGCTAGGACATTGGATGAGCTCCTTAGGATGGTGGGTTATTCCTATCGTCGCACTCCTAATTTACCTGGGTAATAAAAGTCATCAACAGAGGCTAGAGCCTGACCTTCCTAAACCAGTAATAGAGCCTAACAATAATGCTGAAACATCCGAATCGGAGCAGACTAAAATTGACCATGGGCACGATAATTCAAACAAAAAAAACCGGAGGGACGTTGCTAAACCATATTATGCAACGGTGAAGGAAAACGATGAAGATATAACTGAAACTGAAATTCCCAGATACACCGTATCAAAAAGTAATAAAAATATGGGTGCTAAGCCCAACCAAAATATAGAAAAAAGTTATGTCCGTTATGCCTCTCAGATAACAAATGTTTCTATGTATCTCTTCAGCCACAAATGTTGCCCACCAAAAGATGACCATGCGAAAATAGATCTTGAGAATGAACATAATAGAACCGGTTTAGTGAGCGCAATTGTCAGCCGGATTAATGCATTGGGCCTTGTCGACTGTTCTCACGAGGATCAAGCATCAATTTTAAGAGATATGGCCAAAGACGACGTTGAAAACGTGGCTACTACTTCGGACACGGAATCAGATGCGGGCATGATTCTTACAATATTAAATCTAGTTGATATGTTAGTGCGACATCAGCATGATTTATATCCCGAGTATAAACCTATGCTAGAGATGGTAAATCAGTTAGCTAAAATTTGTCCTTCGGGCATGCAGGTTATTTTTGGTGATGACTTGCCGATAGAAGTAAGACGAACATTTACCCATTTCTCTAGTTTATTTGAACAGAATAGAGCAAATTCAAACTTTTAGAGTTTAAAAGCTGAGGTTAAGGGGTGCTTGATATGTTTAAACGAAGTAAGTTTATATTCAACGCTAATATTTGCCTAGCCAAGCTTGGTATAGATTCACTGTCAATAGATTCAAAGTTTAGATCTTCCATCATAGCAACTTCCTTTGAAGCTGGAGAAACACCTGAGGAGGCTTCTGTGCGAATTTTTCACGAAATTGGCATTGTACATCAACCTATGGACAGCGAGGTGATGATTGAAGAATGGATACAAGAAGGAAAAGTCAGAAATTCGATTTGGTTGCTGTAAAGTTGCATGATTTATTAAGGAGAAGAGAAGAGGAATTGGCGTTAAAAATATAATCGATAGTACTACCCATACTCTAAAGAGCTCTCTTTTATACCATGCATCCTCCAAACTATGTGTTGAACTAGACCTGCAATATAAAGCTACCCAGTTTAAGGTGTTTTTTTATTTTGGCCATTTGGAAGCTTTTACGCCAACATTCATGGCCATTGTGCGGGATACCACATCGAGAACCACACCATCAATGGATGAAAGTTTTGAATAATCAATCGCAACCATTGCCATAATATCCACACCACCTTTAAGGTCGGGAAATCGAACTGCGTATGCATTGCGTTTTTGGGAACCAATGTTTTCTTTAAAGAGAAGATTATTTTTTAAATTTTGCTCAAATAATTTAATGAAATCAATTTGGTTCGTATCTTTTGCAAAAAATGAACAAGAATTTTTACCCTTGGTCACGACAACGAATTGAACCTGCTTCTTTTTCGCACTTTTTTTATTCCTACCCACCAACCACGCTTTTCCCTCTCGACCATGGAGAAAGCCGGAAGCCATTTTGTTTGAAAGCAATTTTCCCTCAATCTGACCCATCAGCATATCAATCTTGGAGGTATCTTTAAGTTGCGACAAACAATAATGTTCAAAGGCCGCAAGATATAATTCTTCTTTCGGCCCTGAGGTTGCGGGAAAGCTAATCAGAAAAAGTAAAATTGTTAGAGCAATAACTTTAAGCATGATCATCCTTATTATCAGCAGAATAAACAGGACTGCTAAAAACAATTAGTGCCAGAGCTAATAAAACCTTCTTCATTCTGGATCCGTCTATCAGTGTTTAATTTTCAAGAATTATCCTACCTGAAATTACAATTTAAATCTAATTATCTTGGTCGATAATAGCCCTCTCTTAGACATGCCCTGTGAGTCATTTTAGGAGAGATGCCCAACCTAACTGCTACAAAGTGGAGCCCCCCCCTTGGTCCACTTAGATACTAGTAGTTATCTCTGTCCATTTGGGGGGGTGGTTGAGATAGAATTTGAGATGGTACGATTGGTTTATGTTTTGTCTAGGGGGGGGGACGAACAAACAGCATTTTCGAAAGTTCTCCTCGTTTTGAAATTTCCTGGTCACCGTCAGCAAAATATTTTGCTGCATCGCTCCTACCATTTTCAATACAGTTCTTGAGGGACACCTAACTCTTGTCGGGGTCACTAATTAAATATTTTAATTACCGATCACCATGTCAATCAATAGCACCGGATCGTCGGGCAGCTTATTGCCACGCCAAGCTACATATTGATCGGGCCGAATTATAATCAATTCAAATTCATATAAATCAAAAACCTCTGTAGACCCCTCCACCACAACAGACAACGGAACGCCTCTTACTTCTGCCGCTTTTATTAAAGTTTCATAAGGAATTTGCGAACTATTTAAAACCAATAACGTAAAGTACTTACCAAAATGATCAAAGAGAGCCGATCCATCTTTTAACCACAAATGAGGGGCTCTCCCACCAGGATAGCTTGATGCAATGTACTCAAATGGAGAACTGACTGGTGGCAATGTTAGCTCAGTATTTATGACATACGAGCCATCATAACGCGCACCCAACTGGATCCCGATACAAAAATATTCTTCTTTTAACGCCTCAGAAATCTCAACCCCAAATTCTTTACGAATTTGATCACCTTCTTTAGAATTTTCTTCTATACCTTTTGGCACCGTTAATGATGCTTTGGCTTGCGCAAGTTCATAAGACTGGGCTAAATTACGAATCGCTACTGGTCTCCTCTCTATTTCGTAACTTTCAATCAGTTTGTCCCCAGACCAACCTTGATACCACGCGGCCAACTTCCAACCAAGGTTCTCAGCATCCCCAACCCCGGTATTCATTCCAAACCCGCCGGTTGGGGTAAACAAATGCACAGCATCACCAGCCAGTAGAACCCGTCCGACCTGATACTTATCGGCTACTAAAGATAAACCAGCCTGCCACGGTAAAGAAGAAATTATTTTAATCGGAATTTTTTCTCCTATTACACCCGTTATATATGATTCTGGATTAATTTTTTTCACATTTTGGCCTGCTTCTATCTTAGCCCACATGAGAAATTTTCCCTTCCCATCCAAGGCCACAATAGATGCTCTACCATCTAAGTTCATTGAATGAAATTGCCACGGAGCATCAGTCTTCATGACGCTGTAAAGCTCGGAAGCTTCAAAATAAACTGACAGCATACTTCCCATCATAAAATCGACTTCCTCGCCACCTTTGCCACTATATTTAATGCCTAAGGATTTGCGCACCGTACTTTGTCCCCCATCACATCCAATAAGAAAACCACAAGTCACTTCTTCTATTTTACCTGACTTCACGTTCTCTATTTCCGCGAACACTTTATCAGAAGTCTGTTCAAAATAATTTAACTTCCAACCAAATCGTAAATCGATAATTTTCTCTCGGTCCAGTTCAGATTTTAGGATCCTCTCCACAAACATCTGAGATGCACGTTGGAGGGGTTCAGGACCCAAATCCAAGTCTGTTGACCCAGGAGTTAAGCGCTCACGCTGGGTCGGAATTTTAATGCGGCACAGCTCATACCCATTGATTCGCGTCACAATAATTGCATCACCAGAATGGTCCATAGGCAAGCCAACGCCCCGTATCTTATCGGCTATCCCGATACGACGATAATGCTCCATCGTTCGTGCATTATGAGAATTCCCTTGAGGGTGGCGAGGGGTAGTTTCTGGCTGGTTGACCAGCATAGTTGGTACACCATACCTTGCTAAATCCAGAGCTAAATTCATTCCAACAGGGCCACCGCCAACAATAATTATCGGTGTTTCCAGCATGTATTAAATTCCAGTCTATTAATAAAAATATAAATTAACTTTGCCAGCAACCTAAAAACTCACAATCTAAATAAAAATCAATTTATTCCAATTTCTTAATTGGATCTGGGTATAATTTTTTTTAGTCCTGCGCTCACGATAACCGACGTACGTGGAACTAGTAGCCGGCAGGTCGCTTTTACATATTCCTCTTAATGCGCCTGGCACCACTGTTATCACGTATCATGGCAAGGTCCACGTCACATATAACCACGTCCGCGGGCTGAACCGTCTTTAAATCCGCAGCTTTCGCTATAATTTGTTCTGAGATCGCGCGACCCATCGATATAGATTCCTAATTGAGCTAGAGTAATATTAAAGCATACCCCAGTACTGCTGGTAACCATAAAGCAAATACTGGAAAGGCTTTTATGAAAACTAATCTAACAAAAACTACTGGCCTGAAGTAAAGATAAAACATGGAGTGAACGTTTGGCTGGCTCCGGTGATTAACATCAATCTACTCCGCCGCAATTTTAGCGTCTATTTCGGCCTGGATCATATTTTCGATTGCTCGCCTCGCGAGTAGACGCGCACTGTCATGTTTAATGTCAACAAATGTTTGGTCTAAAGTTGCAGCCATGCAAGCCTGTTGACCTTCAAGAAATTCAAGATCCTCATTAAATGTCGCTGCAATTTCTTTGTGTAAAACTTTAGTTGCATCCTGATCCTTCGGCTTATAGCCATTAAGAGGTGTCCAGAAGTAATAACAACTACTCTCAGTCTTCGGTGTCGCCCCATGATATAGTCGGAGGTTAAAGCCTCCTTCTTGATTACGATCTTTCTTTGCTTGTCGGCCTTCTTCCAGAGCACCAGTCCACTGGATCACAGTAGACGGCACAACATACTCAAATTCCTGCCAACGATCCACTAACACACCTTTTTCAAAGCCTGCACCTTTAACATAAGTGGGTGGCGGCACAATACTCTCCATCCAACGAATGTAATGAACTCCGCTATCCTTGGGTGTGACATCCATCGTTGCATCCACTTGACCTTGCTGACTTCCACCTCCGATAGTATTGCGGTGGATATAAGGAATGTGGGTAAGATCCATCAAATTATCAACCAAGAGCATATAATTACACTCAATTTCATACATATCATGCATGTGGGGCCAATTCTCATGGTCGTCATTCCACGGAAAATCAACAAGAAGTTTAGAATGATCAGCTAACTCGGGATCGCCCATCCAAATCCAAACAATTTCCTGACGTTCAAAAATAGGATAACTACGTACCTCAGCATATGTCGGTATTTTCTTCTGACCAGGAATTTTGACACATTTCCCGTCACCATTAAACGTCATACCATGATAACCACATTGGAGACCTTCAGAAATAACGTCACCAAACCGTAAGGGAGTTGCTCGATGACAACAGCGGTCAGTCAGCGCTCGAGCACAACCCTCAGCATCGCGGAATAAAACAATTTCTTCGTTGAGAAATGTCCGTGCTAAGGGTTTATCAGATCCAACTTCATAGCTCCACGCTGCGTGATACCAGGCATTCAAAGGCCATTGGTTTTTGGTTTTTAAAAACAATGTTTATCTCCCTATTCATAAATTTTTTATTGCCGATTTATTTATTAAATTTATAACATGAAATATATATGATATCCTTACTTAAAAGAATATTGTACAATTTTTTGCTAAAATAATATTTTGATCCAAAACAATTTCTCGTCGTGACGAAGATTGAATTGTATTTACTTTGAATGTTCGTAACCGTCGGCAACTTTAGACTGTTACCGACGCTTTTTCTACCGTTACTATGAGTCCCTGTTTCCTAGATGACGGTTTTTCAATTGGGAGGGTCTCCTTTACATAGAAATTAATGCACCTTAAACTAAAATACCGGAAGCTTATTCATCTTAAACACCCCAGAGAATTAACAACTAAAAGGAATTACCTATCATGTCAGTAGAATTAGAAATGCTAGTGTGGGTTTCAACCCCAATCATCTCCGGCTATTATCACCTAAATTAAATCAGGAATATGGAGACCACAGCAAATTAAACAGCTAATTATCCACCAATATTCAATTTTATTCTCATTAATTCCACTTTTTGTTCTTGCTGTTTCCCAAGCGCTCTTAGTAGGAGTTTATTTGCCTCGCCCATTCTAATATTAACATGGATAATATTTAGCGTTAAAATAACAAGCATGAATATGACCCAATAATTCAATTCCACTTCCATTTAATTTCCCTTTCTCCTTCTGTCCTATTCAGACCACACCAAATCCTGTCGAGGTGTATAGTCAAATACTGGATAGTTCACATCCAGATAGTTTTATGACAAGATATCAAGATGAAAAAACTAACCATCATATTTCTAACCTACTTCTTATTATGCACATCTAATGTAGAGGATTCCTTTTTTTGGGGTTGATTTAACCGATTTAACAAAACGTATTTTTGGCTAGTAGCTATGCTAGCCTAAAACATTGAATAAGATTTGTACTTCGTTTTAGCAAATCAATCAGAGCAAATTTAAAATGAAATTATTTACAGTTTTTTTATTGATCTTAATACCACTTGGTGTCAGGGCTGATCTAACATCCCTGGAAAAGAAAAATAAATATGCGTGTGAGGTGAAAAAAAATATAGATCTTAATCCTTTTCCATATTTGCAATATGAAGGTGCACATGGTTCTTTTGTCGATTTTTTTGGAGATGGAAAGCTGGAGTTTTATGATAATGGACGAAATTATTGGAAAAATAAGGGTGGTACGAATAATGTAATCTACTCCAAAAACGAAATTGACCAATCAAAAATTGAAAGAGTGAAAATGGTTTGGCTTAGAAAGGTCGCGATTGCAGATATAAACGTTGATGGAAAAGATGACCTGTTCCTTCTTGGGCATGGATGGGATAAACCACCATTTCCAGGTGAAAAATCAATGCTTTTGTTGAGCCACAAGGGTGAATATAAAAGTAAAGATCCAAAATTAGGAGTTGGTTTTTGGCACTCGGGTGCCATAGGCGACTTAAACAACGATGGTTTACCTGACTTATTAGCGGTAAAAGGGGGGAAAGGTACCAACGTATTTGCATTACAGAACAAATCTGGTCAGTTTAAAAAAAAATCTCTACAACTTGGCTCTTCTTCTATAGGGAAACGTTAGTTAGTGGTGAAATATTTGACGCAGACGGAGACAAAAATCTAGATTTAGTGGTCTCAACCGCAACTTCAAAGATAATTATTTTTTGGGGTGACGGAAACGGTAATTTCAAACAAAAATCTGAGGTTACAGTACCTAAACCTTTTGTGCATGTGGTTGACATTAATGTAGGTGATTTAGATGGAGATGGTACAAGAGAGGTCTTGTTAATCGCCACTCAAGGGCATCGTCCTAGCGATAAAAACTTTTATAAGGGTTATGGTTTCTTGAAGCTAGATATAGTTAAACGCAATCTTGTTAAGCCAATACTTCTAGAGTCTAATAAAAACGTGCGGTGGTTTCCATGGATTTATGTTTGCGATATGGATAACGATGGAAGCGATGAGGTTTTCTCATTTGTAGTTCAGCGAAGCTTAGATAGAAAAAAAACAGGTAAGCCAGCCTTTTATTACTCTTCACCAAATTAATACAATATATGTTTTGACCCGATTGCTTTTAGGTTGTTTGCGGGGAGATTTGAAATGCGGTGGATCATTAAGCGCAAATGGATTTAGTTTCCTTGGCAACATGATAAGGATTAGGGGGTATAGATGTTAGGTAGATTATTCTTTGGAATACATTGGATATTATTTGTAGCTTTTGTTGGTTTGTGGTGCTTGTTTGGTCTGGCAATAGTACTTGGAGATACTGATCGACTACTTAGAAATCTAGGGAGGATGATTGAGTTTAGAGAAGGTTTAGTTGATTTTCTAGCGGGAAGTGCAATGACGTGGATACCACCTGTATTTTTTTTCATAGATTATGTTGTCCATGGCAAGTGGACTTGGTTTCCTTGGCAGAGGAATAAGAACTAGCAGATGAAAAAACCAACTCTCACTATCCTAACCTAGATAGTCAGTCACCAATACTGGACAGTTCACATCCAAATATTTTTATGGCAAGATATAAACATGAAAAGATTACTGACAACATTAAGCCTCATGCTGGCTGTGCTGATAGGAAGTACAGGGGTGAGTTATGCTTTACCTGTGTGTAAGGTAGCCCTGTAGATAGATATTCAGGCAGCCCAAGAGCCCCATGTGAAGCAATCAGACTATCTCACCCCCAAAAAACGGACAGAAATAACTATTAGACCCTAAGTGGACCAAGGGGGGGGGCTAAAGAATTTAGAATAGTCTAAGTTCATCTAAATTTAGTTGCAGACAAAACAGACCTAAGGACACCTTCAGATGCAAATAATAATAAGAAATGAAACTCCAGTTCTTACATTGAGTTTGCCTTAGTCCATGTTTGGAACGTTGTTGAGGCCCAAAGAGATTCCCAAACAGCATTGTTATTATTTGATTTGGGGTTAACGGGCCTTAGAACTACCGAGTTAATCAAAAAAATGGTATTCGGAGTATTTTCTATTTGAATTTCACCTTTTATGTCTGTCTTTTTATTTGAATTTCTAATAAATTCATTCTTATTTTTAGAAAATATTTGCACAGTTGCGTTCGGGTATGGTTTTTTTTGGTAAAAAAGCGTTATGGTCACCATTTTTTTATTTTTATTATTGTTTTTATAAATACTACTATCTACTACCAACTCTAATTCTAATCCTACACGCTTATCTGAGCCCTTATTTACGCCAACAACGACTATACTCTTAGCAAATCTAGTATAACTCTCAGTAAACCCTTTTCGTGGTAATCCTCTTTTTATGTGTTCTTTTTGAATGTTTGGGAAACCTTTTTTCTCTGAAAAAATCTTAAATTTCTCAAATTCATCGTATGTTAAGTATGTTGGTTCGCTTTGATGGATCAAGATAGAAACACCAGAGTATTTTGGGAGAATATTCAAAGCAGGTCGATCACCTAAACGACCTAAAACCTTTTGATTTCCAATTTCTGTTAGGACAGAAAAACGGTTAAATTCATTTTCATTGTAAACTAAATCATCACCATTAAAATTTTGTCCAATCCGTAAGTTTGCAATTAGGCGTTCACCAGAGTTTATCGCGTAACTTTTTGGTTCAATCCAGAATTCGTGGGCTATGAGGGGAAAAGCATTAGCAAAACTAGCTATAATAAAATTTGCTAAAATCATCCACTTTCGATAAATCAGGTACATACTCTTTTCTTCTTTCTTTCAAAAATTATTCTGGTAACTGGCAGTGATTAAAAATTTGACGTCTTCTTTAGATTTTTATTTTAATTTAATAAAGGTTGGAATTTATTTTTTATTACCTTTTATAATTATCCAATCATATTCTGCGAACTCTCATGAGATTAGACCAGCAATAGCTGACATCCTTATCAAAAAAGATGAAATTTTAATTGAGTTAGAGTTAAATCTCGAGATCTTCTTAGCTGACATAGATGCGTCGGTTAGTTCAAATACTGATCTTGCTGTAAATGCCTCACAATACGACCAGGTTCGAGCCCTTGATTCTAATATTTTAGCTAAAAAATTCAAACAGAATTTTGATAAATTCATAGGCATGGTCACTATTAAAACTAACACCCGACCATTAATTCTCAAATTAATATCAGTTAATATTGGAGATGCCCCCGATTTATCACTCCCCAGATATAGCCACTTGAGGCTCTCCGCTAGAGTAGAAGGCGGAGATAATGAGGTGAGACTTGGCTGGGACCAGAAGCTCGGCGCTTTAATTGTGAGACAAATTAATTCTGAAGGGGTGTCACAAAAAAAAATATATACAGGCTACCTTAAGCCAGGTCAGATGAGTGGGCCTATTCACCGTCTTGGAAGAAATCCAATTTCTCTTGATAAAATTATTCTAGATTATATTGACCTTGGTATTACACACATTTTCCCCAAAGGTCTTGATCACATTCTTTTTGTTTTAGGATTGTTTTTCTATAGTCATAAGTTCTCACGTTTGGCTTGGCAAATTACATTGTTTACAGTAGCCCATACAGTGACCCTAGTACTTGCAAGCCTTGAATTAATATCTTTGCCTTCTTCAATTATCGAGCCTTTGATTGCACTATCAATTTGTTATGTTGCCATTGAGAATATACTGCAAAAGCAAATGGGATTTTTAAGGCTAGCTATTATTGTTATTTTTGGTTTACTACATGGGCTGGGTTTTGCCACTGTTTTGAGTGAAATTGGACTTAGCCAGACCAGGTTTATAATAAGTTTAATTGGATTTAATATAGGAGTTGAAATAGGCCAGTTAGGTGTTATCATCGTTGCATATTTTGCGGTAGGATTTTGGTTTGGAAACCGTGATTATTATCGCTCTTTGGTACAAATCCCAGCCTCAATTGTCATAGCAGCGGTTGGTGGTTGGTGGTTTCTAGAGAGAATTATGCCCTTCGTATAATTGACCCTGCTTAACTTCCATAATGAATAAGATAAAAATGAAGTAAAAATACGAATAATCACGTTTGGAATTATTGCTGCCCGTCCCATTGAACTAGGCCATAAAGGCTTTGAATTTATACTCAACGGTCGCGCGGTCGACGCTATTTATTTGATTGACCCCTAGATTTATAAAACTGCTCATGTAAAAATCTTCGTAATGTACTATCGTTTCTTCTCCAAGGTAGCGTCAACCATTCTTCATCTAGCTGAGAAGCCAGAGAAGCTGATTTAGTTTTAGCTAGCTTTGGTGACTTTGTTCGAAGAGATAATGTTATCGTCGATGATCTGCAACAATTTTCCAAATCTGTTGGAACACGACGTGAAAAACAATAAATACCCCTAGTACATTTATGCCTCCTTACAACAGAATCTGGGATTCCTATGTTATTGATTCAATTTGATAATCGTGTTTCAATGGAGTTTTATAGGGACACCTAACTATCTCAGGGTTACCACTATTTTTCAGCGTAAAAGATCTCTTTACCAATTCGTTCTCCCCACTTAATAATTACTCAGAATCTTAATTTGTGTTTTGGGATTCAAACATTTTCTAGAAGAAGATAATTCCTATATTTAGATGGAACACAGGTATAATTATGAAAACCATATTCTAGATTTCTAACACAACCAGAAATAATTATTAGTATTCAGTGCTTATTTATCTTAAATAATGGAATCTTGACTAAGGAATGGAATAAATGCAGGCTTTAATAGCATGATACTGCAGGGTAAATCGCTTATAGCTTTATACCGCTAGAATCACTCACTACTCAGAATATAGCCAAAAATTTTAGGTTTTTTCATGAAAAAATTAAAAATGGATGTTTTCCGTGAAAAAACGAATTTATGGAACACGTCCAAAATTGGAGCTCTATTAGAGGATTCGATATCCTCCAGTATTTCTGGAAATCATTTGAACGCCCTCTCGAATGCAATTCGAGCCTTGAACGGTTCCAATTTAGATAATCAATATAATGATTACATATACGCCACAAATATATTAAATCAAATTTTTATAGCCTGCTACACTTCAAAAATGGATGATTTAATCAAGACAATAGATATTAAAACAAAAAGTGATTTCCAAAATAATTTATCATCAAATCAAAGTATCCTTGTTAAATCATTCTTTGACTTTATAAATAATTATTATCTACAAAATGAGGAAATTAATAAAAAATCCTCGATTATTATAAATCAAATGTTTGAATTGATAGTTCCTCAAAATTCTCAATTAAACGAACATACAAATAATAAGATTATTAACAACATCCAAACTATTATTAATGATCTTTGCCAAATCCCCTATCCTAGCCCTAATTTAGTTACAAAAAGATGGAGAAAGATATCCATTGGGTCAGCGAAAATAGCTGCATCACTTGATAACGCTTATTGTATTGTTTTATATGGCATGTATTTCGGGCAATTCAGGCCTATGTCACATGAATTAAGTGAATTAGATATTCAGGTAATTTATTATTTTTATGAGAAAATAAAGCTTTCTGGTTTGATTGATAGGTTGGGCATCCCTCCTCTTGGCGAGTCAGAACTGGCACTCCCTAGATCCATAAAAGAAATTTCCGGTATCGCGTATAGTATAAATTCAATAGCCCAACTAGATGAATTTTATAATATAATGGCCCGCTTACCAGCACAGGAGAATTTATCAATTATTCTAGAGATAGGGTCTGGATATGGAGGGTTAGCTCGACAATTCAAATCTACTAAATCTAAAATTAAATACATATTAGTGGATCTACCAGAATCTTTAATTTTTTCATATTCATTTCTTCAATTAAATTTTCCAAACGCAGTCTTCAAATTTATAACAGAACTTTCCGAATTTTCACGTATTGCTGATAGCAAATATGATTTCCTTCTATGCCCTATGCAATTATTTCCGAATGTAAAATGGCCAAAAATTGATTTACTCATCAATCTATATAGCCTTGGCGAAATGCCCCAAGACTGCATTGATATGTTTATGCATGGGATTAACAATAATATAAACTGCAAATATGTATTTTCTCAAAATGCCGTATTCCAGGAAAAGAATTTATTAAGAGAAGCTTCAGGCGACACCTTGGAGGGAAGTGATTTAGTAATGCAATTCAATACATCCTGGCAAGTCATTAATACTACCTTTACCTCATCAGGTGCAAATGAGGGTAAACTTACTAATAAACCATTCTACAGAAATTTTTGTAGTGTACTTATGAGATCTGTTTCGTCGCAAACGCCAGATGACCAGAGAATTGACGAAACTCTAAAGTCTGCAAACCAAGCGGAACCCGGAACAATTAATCGAATTATTGATCTGTACTTTGCCGCTTTATGGAGCAAAAATGATATCATAATCTCTCAGTTTTTAAGCGAGTTGGAGAGTTTTCTAAAAAATGCTGAATGCGCTAGTGTATCAAGTTATGATTTTGAAAAAATTGGTGAGGTACAATACTTTAAACGCTTAACTAATAAATCCATAATCCCATCAAATGTATTTGATAACCCAGATGACCAGACGGAAAGCGAGTAACGCAGAGCAGCTTAATTTAAATGCCTCAACTACTTTAGAAGGACTAAAACTTCTGCGGTACTGTTGGGTTATTAAGTTGCAAAGATTTGTATTGATAGTGGTTCCTTGCTGAATGAGAATCAGGAACTGGAGCTATTATATCTTTTGCGTTTAAAGCGTTTGCGGTTTCAGTATAATAACGCTTATCGGGGCTTCCAGAACCATGTTGGATGATTACTGCCAGTAATTTTCATTGCCACACACGTTTGGTAAATAGAGTTTACCATCAATGGTTATCTTTTCTAGTTTTTTGTCGGTAAATATATCCTGATAACCTAAAAGCTTATCACCAGATGCTATTTTGCCATTATTTACATCTTTCGTTAACGAAGCATAATAATTAGTTCTATAGATTGGTTCAGCGCTATGAGTGCTAGTGCCAAAGAATAAAAAAGCGAGAAAATCAAGGGATATATTTTCATTTTTGACTACCATTGATCATTTCTTTTTCGTGCAGATATTTTATCAAAGTTATTTAGTGTTTTGTATTTTGCAATAACTTATTTTTATTCTAATTTCCCCTAACAGTGGTATCCGTAAGATTGCAAAAGATATAAAGTTTGGTGTTTCGACAGTTTATAAAGTATTGGAGGTGGCATAATTAATGGTAAATTTTGTGCCTTAACAAGAGAAGGGATTGAGTGACGGTGAAAACTATTTGGTTGCAAAACGGGGTGGGGGTAATTTTGATTATTTGTTTAATATGTTGGTTGGCGATTGGTTTTTGATAGAGAAATAACTAGGGGATAAAGTAATTACAAAACGGGAATACTTGGTGGTATGTGGAACTAGATGATATGGCTGTTAGATATTTACCCCAAAGGACTAGTTAAAGTAATAGCTCAATTAGCAAAGGAGCCTAGTGTCTGGAAAAACCTATGTATGAAGCAGTATCCTTCTAATTAGAAGAGTTCGCTGATATGGGAATTTTTGATATAAGCGTTCAAATTATACTTTTGATAATCTAATTTAGGATTGGATATGGAAAATGGTTCTAAGAATATTTTAATAGAATATACCAAGTGGGTTCTCAAAGGGGGATACATTATCATTCTTGGTTTATGTATATTAGGTGGAGTGTTTTGGTCATACGGAACATACGTTGACTCAACTGTACCAATGATTGCCTCGTCATGTAAATCTGACCTTAAAAATGTACCAAATAAGGCGGTTTTAATTATGAAAAAAAGATTTGAGGATACACCTGAAGGTATGTATTGGAGTCCTCATTATAATAAAGATTTTAATTTGAGTACAAGAGCCACGGATTTATATAGATATGGTTACTATATTGAATTACGTGGTGATAATTATGTGTTTTCTGGTGATCCAAAAATTAGAGTTAATAGAGAAACACTGTCTATGGAGGCCGAGCATTTGGGAACCACATGGTTGATTTTGCACCCTCAATGTGATAAAATTAGTACCAAAAGATTTTATGAACTTGTTGGAAAAGAAATTAAAGAAAGAAAGAAGAAGTTGAAGTTTTAGGATGAGAATTCTTAACATAATTGTTTACATTATACTTTGGATATTTTAGTCACTAATTCTACGTTTCTATGACACAACACGATCACTGTCTGACTTTTAGCTATCTCTATCAGCTAAAGTTTGCATCATTTTAAGAATCTCGTTAATCTTAATTTGGCTAATTAAAAAATAATAATAGGATAAGGGGAGATTTAACCAATGATAGTCAACCAAACTAAAATATTAAAGATGACATTCCTAGCGGGTTTAGCACTTGCGGTTACGGGGCCTCTTGTTGTTAATAATGTTGATGCTAAAGAATTCAAAATCACTGCTAGTTCTAGTCATCCACCAGTTGTGCCGTGGGTATCTGTAATTAAAAACTACGTTGTCCCAGAAGCTAGTAAACGCGCTAAAGCTCTTGGCCACAGTATTAAATGGACAGAAGCATATGCCGGTGCACTGTACAATTTTAAAAATACACTAGAAGGCATAGAAGACGGCTTAGGCGATATTGGTTGGGTTGGTACCTTATGGGAGCCAAATAAACTGCCACTTCATAACGTGACATTCTACTTACCGTTTGTGTCAGGAAACGTTATAGCGGCAGCAGAAATAGCAAGTGAGATGCATACTAATATTCCTGCGATGAAAAAAGCGTTATTAAAACATAACCAGATCTTCCTAGGCGCCCAATCTATCGATGATTATGTCTTGATATCAAAAACCCCAATAAAGACGGTGGCCGACCTCAAAGGCAAAAAATTCTATGCTCCTGGTGCCTCGGCTCAATGGCTTAAGGGAACGGGCGCTGTTGCTGTTAATGGCGGTCTACCAATCTATTATAATGGTATCAAAACAGGTGTAGCGGATGGCGCAATCGTACCTGGCACCGGCATTTTCCCTTTCAAACTGCATGAAGCTGCTCCCTATGTAATTAATGTAGGCCTTGGTGGGGGTATTACGGGTGCTTTGACCATGAACAAAACTAAATATGATAGTCTCCCGCCTGAAATGCAAAAAATGTTTCTTGAAGTTGGAAAAGGTTACGAAATGCGTACTGCCAAAAAGACAGCTGGATTTGCGGCATTAAGTATGAAGAAGCTAATTCCAAGTAAAGGCGGAAAAGTCTCTAAATTTTCAATGGCAGAACAAAAAAAGTGGGCAAGTGGGCTTCCTGATCTAGCTGGCATATGGGCTGCACAACAAGCCAAAAAAGGTCTGCCAGGGAAGGAAGTAGTTAAATTTTATATGGAATCCATGCGGAAGCGAGGAGCAAAACCGCTGCGTAATTGGGATAAGTAGAAATTAATCCATTTCATAATGCCAATAGATCCTAAAACCATTGAAGGACTGAATAAATTTCAGTCCTTCAATCTGTTTTATATTAGGCTTATCTCCATAGCCAATAGCATCGGCAGCATTTGGATATTTGGTTTAATGTTTCTAATTTGTGCTGATGTTATATTTCGTGGCGCTTTCAATATGCCCCTTCGAGGTGTGCCTGAGATTGCGGGTTACTCCTTAGTAGGGGCAGTTTTTCTTCAACTCGCACATTCCCTGCATGTAGGTAAATTTGCTCGAGCAGAAATGTTTATTGAGCCTTTCACCCTAAATCGCCCCATCGGAGCTAATTGTTTTCATGTCATTTTTAATCTTATTGGTGTTTTAGTTTTTGCACTGATTGTTTACGGAACGTGGTTTAAATTTCAAGAGGCTTGGCCTGATCTAAAATTTGGAGTCGAAAATGAATTTACAATATTAGTATGGCCTCTGAGACTTATTATTTTCTGTGGTTCTCTTCTTGTCTCCCTCAAATATTTAATCCAGTTAATTGAAAACATTACCCAATTTAAAAGCTTGTTTGAACAAAGGCGCACAGCTCAGAACAAAAACCCAACCGGCTTACCATATTTCTTGATTATTATTTTTATAGGGTTAGCGATCTATGGTCTTACAGTAGGTGATTTTAGTAGAATACAAATCGGCGCTATTTCCTTTATTGGTGTTCTGATTGTTATCTTTACTGGCATTCACATCGGAGTAGGCCTCATTTTCCTCGGCTTTACCGGGACATGGATCATGATGGATAACCCAAATATAGCATTCAAACTTGTTAAACTCGCTTCGAATGAATTTCTGCGGAACTATTTTTTTGCTGTTGTTCCGCTCTTTGTTATGATGGGTCTTTTGGTTAACGAATCTAATATTGGTAAGGATACCTTCGATGCTGCGCGCTGGGCCCTAAAGAAAGTTAAAGGTGGGCTGGGTGTGGCAACGGTAATAGCAAATGCTATATTTGCAGCTATTACCGGATCGTCGATTGCTTCTGCAGCCGTTTTTACGAAAGTAGCTGTTCCGCAAATGTTAAACCACGGTTATACAGCGAGGTTCGCGGTAGGAACCGTAGCAGGTAGTTCTGTTTTAGGGATGCTCATACCCCCAAGTCTATTGTTAATCATTTATGGGTTTGTGGCAGAACAATCAGTCGGCCTGTTATTTCTAGCGGCCGTCATCCCAGGTATTGTATTAGCAGGCGCTATGGGATTATCCATTATAGCTATGGCACATTTCTGGCCAAGTTATGTAGGCCAAATAAATCAGGATGAATATACAGATGAGAACTTTAAATCTTCTTTAGTTAAAATTACTCCCATCTTAATTTTAGTTTTTGCAGTAATGGGTGGAATTTATGGTGGATTGTTTACGCCGGTTGAAGCCGGTGCTGTAGGCGCAGCTGGAGCACTTATTCTTGCCTTGTTAAAAAAACGCCTGACCTGGCAAAAGCTATGGAAAGTGCTTCTAGATACCGGCCATACAACCGTTTCAGTTTTATTCTTGATCTTAGCCGCCAATATCTACGGGCGTATGCTGGCTCTGTCTGGGTTTCCCCAATCCGTTGGTGAATTCATTGTCTCTGCAGACATGGGTTTTATGGCCTTCATGGCCGTATATATTATAATTCTAATCATTCTTGGGATGTTTTTGGACTCCGTTTCCATAATGTTAATAATACTCCCCATTGTCCTTCCTGTTGTGGCAACTTTTGGTGGTGACTTTATCTGGTTTGGAATCATCACAGTAATTGCTGTAGAAATGGGTTTACTAACACCGCCACTCGGTATTGCTGTATACGTGGTGCGATCGACCATTGATGACGCTCGAGTAACTTTAAATGACATATTCATTGGAGCGTTTCCCTATGTACTGATAATGCTAGTGGTGACTATTTTACTTGTCGCTGTTCCAGAACTAAGCCTATTTTTATTAGACTGATAAGCTAAAGGTAACTATATGACAAAACTATTGATAAAGGCTGGCCAAATTGTCTCGATGGATAATAAAGTTGGCTACCTCAAGAAAGGCGATATCCTCATAGAAAGGGATAAAATCCTAGCAATAGAACCTGAGATCAACGCTCCTGATGTACAAGTTGTTGATGCCAGAAAAATGATTGTAATGCCGGGCCTGATAGACTCCCACATCCATACTTGGCAAACGGGAATCCGTGGAATTGCTGGGAACTGGACTATGGGTGAATACCTTCGTGGCATGCACGCTAATCTTGCTACAGGTTTTAAGCCCGAAGATATATACCTTGGAAATTTAGCAGGAGCTTTGACGCAAATTAATGCTGGGGTTACAACAATTTTTGATTGGAGCCACAATAACCCAACCCCTGATCATACTGACAGTGCAATAGATGGATTAGTAGAATCTGGTATTCGGGCTATTTTTGGCCACGGGTCGCCTAAGCCTGACCCCAAAACAGGTCAAAAACATTTTAGTGAAATTCCTCACCCCGAGCATGAGATTAAAAGACTTAGAAGAGGACGGCTTTCTTCTGATGAGGCATTAGTAACACTAGGTATGTGCATTTTAGGACCTCACTATTCAACCTATGAAGTTACCCACCACGACATTTTATTAGCACGAAAATATGGATTGTTAGCTAGTGCCCATATGAGCGGTGGTTTTAATCGGGTTGTCCCAGACGGTGTATATAAAATGCGGGATGACAAACTTTTAGACACAAGACTTAATGTTGTACATGGAAATGATTTATCTGATGAAGAGTTAAAAATACTAATTGACCATGGGGTTAAAATAACCGTTACGCCTGAAGTTGAAATCCAAATGGGATTTGGTAACCCTATTACTGGTCGAGTAATTGCATTAGGAGGACGACCCTCAATCGGTGTAGATGTCGAGTCAAATATTTCAGGCGACATGTTTAACGTTATGAGAATGGCTCTTCAAATACAGAGAATGATTGATAATAAACCCTTCGCTGACGCGCATAAACCAATAGGAAGTCTATCAATAGCGCCACTTCAAGCTCTCGAATGGGCAACTATTAACGGAGCCCAGATGATGGGCATGGAGGATAAAGTAGGATCTTTAACAGTTGGAAAACAAGCGGATATAATTTTAATTCGTACCGATGATTTAAATATACGGCCGGTGAATGATCCTGTTAACTCGATTGTATTTTATGCTAATGCATCAAATGTTGACACTGTTTATATTGCCGGTGAACTAAGAAAAAAAAATGGTAAACTTATCTATAAGAATTTATCAAACGTGATGGAAAAACTAGAAAGATCAGGTGAGAAAATCCTAGGAAATACCCATGCTAACTAGTTAAGCAAACAAACATATATCGAGGACCATATGACCCAGACACTAATTAAAAACGGTTCAATTATCTCCATGGACCGAAAGGTCGGTGACTTTGACCGCGGTGACATCCTCATCGAAGAGGATAAAATCATTAAAGTAGCGCGGACAATTAGAGCACCCAATGCAAGGGTAATTGATGCAAACGGTATGATAGTCATGCCAGGTTTTGTAAATGCCCATATTCATACTTGGCAGACAGGTCTTAGGGGTATTGCTGGAAATTGGTCCATACCGGAATACTTGCATGGTATGCACGCTAATATAGCCCCGCAATACACTGCGAATGATACTTACCTTGGTAATCTTATCGGCTCCCTAAACCAAATAAGCAATGGGGCAACAACAATATTTGATTGGTGCCATAATAACGCTACGCCGGGTCATACAGATGCAGCAATTAATGGTCTCCAAGAAACTGGTATAAGAGCAGTATTCGGCCATGGATCCCCAAAGCCAGATGCTAAAAAAGGTCAGTTACCGTATACGCATATGCCGCATCCACGCTCTGAATTGGAACGCTTACGCAAAGGCGTTTTTGCTTCGAATTCTAAACTCATAACATTGGCAATGGCGGCTTTAGGTCCCGACTTTTCAACTTGGGAAGTTACAGAACATGATTTTAAATTAGCAAAAGAATTGGACTTAATTATCTCGGCTCATGTATGGGGAGCTCCCAACCGAATGAATAAAGACGGATACCAAAAACTTGCTAAAATGAAATTACTAGGACCAAATCACAACCTTGTACATGGCGTATATTTAAGCACTAGCGAATTAAAATTGATTGTTGATTCAGGAGCTTCAATAACCGTTACTCCTGAAGTTGAATTACAAATGAGCCATGGGGTCCCGTTGACTGGGCGTCTGCGCGAACTGGGCGTCCAACCATCAATTGGCGTCGATGTAGAATCTAATATTTCTGGCGACATGTTCACAATAATGCGGATGACAATGCAAACCCAGCGAAACCTGGATAATCAACGTATAGCAAGCGAAACAAAAATGCCGGCGCAAAAACTCTCTATTAAGCCTAAAGAAGCATTAGCATGGGCCACCATAGGGTCTGCTAAGGCACTGAGGTTGGATAAAAAAGTTGGTTCTCTTAAACCAGGCAAGCAAGCTGATCTAATTCTTATAAATAAAAATGATTTAAATTTATTTCCCGTAAATAACGCCGTTGAAGCCGTGGTGTTCCACGCTAACGGATCTAATGTTGACACAGTTATTATTGCTGGAAAGATAAGAAAAAGAAACGGTAAGTTAAGTTACCGAGGGATTGAGAAGAAAAAAGCTTTGTTAGCCCGTTCTAGTCAGAGAATTCTCAAGGGTTTTAAGCACTAATTCTGCCGAATTTTTTTATCTGGTCCTCAATTTTAGAATATCGACGGCAAATTTGTCTTAATGACTCTAATCGATTATGGACGTGGCGTAAGAGCTTTAATTGACTGCTTCCCGCTACAAACATCCGATAGGTTAAAGTTGAGATGGTAGAGCTAGCGCATTTGTATTAATATTTGATTGGATATTCTCATTATGGTCTAGCAAAAAATAGTACGGGTATAAATTTCTAGAACTATAATTTGAGTAATTTTATTGAATGACTATGAAAGATAGTTTGATGATTGGTATTTTAGGAGGAACGGGAATTACGGGCAGTCAAGTTGTGGCCGCACTCGAAAAAAATGAAGCTAATTTTAAATGCATTGTGCGTGATCCTGAACGCGCTAGAAATAAGTTAGGCCAAAAGCTGAAACTGGTTCAAGGGGATCTCTCGGACCGAAAAAGTCTCGAAAAAGCAATGGAAGGACTGAAGACACTTTTTATCCTTTGTGGCCACAGCCCTATCCTGCAGGAACTTGAAATAAATGCCCTTAAAACGGCCAAGGAAGTTGGCGTTTCCTATGTTGTTAAAGCGTCTGGTTCTGAAAAAGGGATCAAGCCTGATGCTCTCGCGAATATTGGTAGACAGCATTATTTTATTGAAGAGGCCGTAAAGTCTAGTGGGATTCCATGGGCAATTACCCGACCAAATTATTTTATGAGTACGTTAATAGCTCTTGCTGGACCAATAGCCGAAAAAGGGAAAATGATAACTTCAATGCCACTAGATACAGAAATATCAATGATTCACCCGAAAGATATAGGTGAAGCTACTGCGCAAATTATAATGGACCAAAAATATTCTGGCGGATCATACTTCCTAACTGGCGCTGTTATTACCTTGAAGGATATTCTAGTCGAGATTAGTCAGGTTGTTGGAAGGCCGATAGAATATATTCAGGTACGACCTGAAGTTGAGAGAAAAATTATGCAAGAAAAGGGTTTGCCGGACTGGCTTATCGAGCATGTACTCGCGATGACAGCATTTACTAGTCAAGGAAATATGGCGGGTGTCACCAATTGGGTGCAAAAACTAACTGGACATCAACCGAGAAATATTAGGGAGTGGTTAAATGAGGCAAAAGGCGCATTTGGCGGTTAATTCAGAATTTTTATTACTGAGCAGACTATCAAAAATACAAGAGAAGGAAGACCGTCATGCTTGAGCTATATCACTATGGAGATTCACTTTGTTCAATGAAAACTCGATTTTGTTTATTAGAAAAACGGGTAGCGTTTGAGTCCCACTTCATTGACCTATTAAAGTGGGAACATCTTACTAAAGAGTATAAAAAACTCAATCCTAACTCTGTGGTTCCTACCATAGTGCATGACGGTATACCAATCATTGAATCTACTATTATAAACCAGTACATAGACGAAGTTTTTGACGGCCCATCATTAACACCGGAATCTGCTTTGCTAAGAGCAAAAATGAGAATTTGGACTAAACTGCAAGATGATATGGTCCATCCTGCAATTCAAAAACCGACTTTTAATCTTTTAATTAAGCCGATGCTGAAAAACAAGTCTGATAAAGAATTAGATGATTGGTTAAGCACACATCCTCTAGAAAAAAGTAGAAATCTTTTTAAAGGAGCCGCGCGAGGACCAATCAATGAAGAAGCCCTTCAGGATGCAAGAAATCAGTTTGACTTTGTTTTTGGCAGAATGGAACAGGCTCTTGAAGAAGGTAAGTGGCTTTGTGGTGCTCAATTTACTCTAGCTGATATAGCTTTTGCCCCCGCAATAGACAGACTTACTCAATGTGGTTGGCTAGAAATTTTTGATAAATTTCCGAAGGTTACTGAATGGTGTGAAAGAATTAGTAAGCGAGAAGCTTACGCACAAATGCGCCCAACCAAAGAACAAAGGTTTACTGGTGGTGTAAAAATTTAGTCATCTTGATATCTCGTCATATAATTATCTGGGTGGGAACTACCAAGCAGGACTATCTAGAAAAACAGATGGGTAATGCCCGTAGCTTGAAGAAATGCTATGGGTTTTCTTCTTTATCTTTGTTAGCTATTATCATCGCTGTTAATTATTGGGTAACCGTCTAATAATTGGGGTTTTGAATAATGAAATAATATAATAGGAAAAACGAGAATGATTAATAACAGCCCTATAATTCAACGCCACCGACCTGAATTTCTTCACAACAAGCCACATTTTAGTAACCTCATTATCAGCGAAGCGGGTAAGCAGGTTCATGTCTCTGGCCTAGTTGCTTCAACTGTAGAAGGGATACTTGTTGGCCCGGGAGATTTAGCTATTCAGATGAAATATATTTTTGACACTATTCGAGAGACATTAGAAATCGCAGGGGCGACACCTGAAGATGTTGTTCGTCAGAGGATATTTGTTGTTGATTTGCAGCTTGCTCATCGTCCTATAATTGCCAATGCGATGGATGATTTTTATGGCGAAACCGGTTCGGCAACGAGTACTTGTATCGGTGTACAAGCCCTACTTGTAGAAGGGGCGATGGTTGAAATTGACGTGACTGCATTGATTTAATTGAAGAAATATTTAGTATAAATTATTTAAATAATCCCATCCCAACTTGAATAAGCACAGAAACCTGCCCGTGAATGTGTCCGTAAGAAATACAAAGGGTGTCAAGTCATAGACAGTAACGAACAAACAATAACCTGCTACTTCTGCTTTAAAACTTTTAAAGTTCATCTAGGAATTGCCAAAACATTTAGTGGTCATAATTCTGAAGTATGGGACTGTGTAGTATGCCGCAATCCTAATAAAATAGACTACGAAGTTTATGATGGTGGTTATCTCTGCACTTCGTCCCGCCCGAAGTATATCGAGAAAGGATATTTGTTGGCAGACACTCCCGACCTCACTGAGCGGCAACTCGAGGCTATAAATATGGTGGCTGAGATATGCGAGGAATTTTATGCCGAGATCGTGTTTTAGAAAGCGATATTAAACTCTTAAATGGCGCCGCCATCTCTGGCGGTTGTGGTTAAGCATCCCAGAAATCAGACCCGGTTCACCTTTTTCGAAAACTGGCGGGACGGTGCGCTAGTAGCTGGAATGGCAGAAAGGCTACGCCTAGACTATGTCCAAGACGGCGGGTGACAAATGGAGTGATTTAAAACGTTCTTCTTGGAATACAGTCGATTTGACGGTGCTATCAGACGAATACAAACTAGTCTCTAGTATAAGTGAAAGTGTTCCTAAGGATCCCTAAACTGGTGCTTCCTGTATTGATATTAGCTTTTAATTAAAGTTGCATACCAAATATATTTAAGTATGTTAATGACTTTATTATCTCTGCGAGAATATTTTTTTATTCCCATGGCGTAGTTTTCTTTAGCCTAAAAAAAAACCGTCTCCTTATAATATAATATCGACTCTTTTATATTTTATCATATGCCTTAAGGAAAGATTTTAATGTCCCATCCAATGAAGAGTAAAATCTTTGTTTTAACGCTTATATTGGGTTGCTTGCTCATGTTTAACCCTGTTGGTTTGGATATGTTTTTACCGGCTGTACCAAATATAGCTCGGGGCCTTGATACTACTTCAAATCAAATCATGAACTCGATGTCGTCACTTTTTTTTGGTAATGCAATAGGTCGTCTGGTCTTAGGACCTCTATCCGACCGTTATGGCCGAAAACCAATAATTCTATTAACTTTGATTATTTTCACTTGTTCAGCTTTTGCTTCCAGTTTGGCATCATCAATCGAGTTTTTTATTTTTTTTAGATTTATCCAAGGATTTTCGATTGCAGGCGGTCATGTTTTTTCTCTCTCAGTCGCGAGAGATTTATTTGAAAAGGAAAAATTAGGTAAAATAATTGCAAATGCGACAGCGATTATGGGTCTGGCAGGCATAGTTTTCCCCGTCCTTGGAGGACAAATGATGCAGTTTATGCCATGGCAATCAATATTTTGGGTGATGAGTATATTTGGTTTGACGGTTTTTTCATTTGTAATAATTTCTTACAAGGAAACAATTAAGCAAAAAAACCCTCAAGCTGTTAATCCCCGATTCCTATTGCAGAATTGGTTTGTGATCATTACCGACCCGGTATTCTTGCGCTATGCTTTATGTAGCACTTTTGTTAGTGCAGGCTTTTTCGCTTATGTTACGGTGTCACCGACAGTGCTGTCCGAAATTTTTGGTATAAGTGCGCTGGATTATGGACTTTCTTTTGCTTTTTTGGCTCTTTCTTTCGTAATAAGCAACCTCATAGCTGGTCAGTTGATAACACGTATTGGTCAATCTCGCCTCCTAGGGATGGGTGGAGCTATGGCTGTTTTCGGGGGTGGGATGATGTTAGGACTTTCAGTAATGGGAATCGACAGACCATTTTCTATCATCATTCCGACAGCAATTTATTTTTTCGCAATTGGCTGGATTGTTCCACAGTCAAATGCTCTTGCTCTCCAACCATTTGAATACTTAGCGGGAACTGCATCCGCCTTATTAGGATTTATTTCAATGGTAGTGTCTGCATTTATGGGTTTTTTGCTAAGTTTAGCGGTCCATGATGATGCCACATATTTAGCCTTCGCTATGCTAATAAGTAGTTTGGCATCATTTTTAATTTATTTTCTCCTGATCCGAAAAATACTAAAATAAGTAAATCCATCCGGTTTAAATACAACGTTATAGCGTAATAATTTCATCAAATCCCCTTTCAAATTTAATGGTGTACGTTTTTGAGCGTAATAAAAAATTCCTATCATATTAAGTTCCTAAAGATCTTTTATCTTCTTCTTTTTTGTTTATGATAAGTTATAAACTCTAGAGAAACCGGGGTCTTTAATATTGATAGAGTAAAATTAAATATCAATTCAATTACCGAGGCACTAGATCTGGCAATTAAGCAATTTAATGCTATAAAAGAGGTACAGGAGCAGGGTCTATAAGAATTTCCTCATCCACTACTTTTGGCTGAAACTAAGGCTGTCATAAATAGATTACCTCCGGGAGGCACTTTAATTGACATAGGTACAGGCGCGGGAATTTTACCACATGCTGTTCACCTTCTTGGCTATAAAGTAATCACTATTGATCAAAGTATTAATGGAAAATCAACTTGGGGGATTGAACGCGCTCAGGCATTGGGACTCGAAACGGCTACGGCAACCATAGGAAAGGAACCCGTGAATTCCCCCGATGGAGTCGCCGACGTAATTTTTGCAGGGGATGTTGTAGAACATTTACCAGACTCACCCCGGCTTTTTATGAAAGAAGTAGCGCGCATTCTTAAACCAAAGGGTTGGTGTATTTTGACCACTCCCAATGCAGTACGTCTACCAGTGAGGTTAAAAATAGTTCTAGGTTATTCGAACTGGATGCCACTCAAAGAGTATTTCTATGAAGAGACAAATCTGGGGCACCACAAAGAATATGTGGCTAACGAATTAGTGGACCTGTTAACTTGGAGCCATTTTGAAAACATAAACTATAATTTTATAGAGGATACTTTGCGAAGGGTGGGTATAGCAAAGTCGTTTAGTGACATCCAAACTAGAAACCGTCATATTGGAAAAAGAAAATATCGAGAGAGTTTTGATGCTTTAAACTATATGGAGTATATAAGAATTATTGCGGTTGCAATAACAACAATTATACCCACCTTACGATCATCCATTATTTGTCAAAGCCAGAACCCATCGTAAAAAGCACCTTTACCTTCGCCAACGGAGACAAATACGCCAGTGAATGGAAGGATGATAAATGGCATGGTTAAGGCACCGCTACCTGTG
>CAJQSN010000049.1 GCA_905614355.1 uncultured Rhodospirillales bacterium
CGATACGCGTTACCTCGAGATCAGAAAAACAGGCGCCGCGTGGAGCAGATTTCCAGTGTCCTAAATTTATCTGCAGTAGTGGCGCCAAAGATCTGGACGAGCAAATATTATGATAGTTTAGCAAAAAAGTTGGTGCCAGAGGGCAAAAGAATTCTAGCAATCGGTCCTACCGCAAATTGGCAGGCAAAAACTTGGCGTTCAGAATATTTTTCTGAGCTAATAGAGCGACTTACGAGTTCAAGCGGCATATTATCGAATAGTTGTGTCCTTTTGCTGGGGCGTGACGATGAGCGTCCCATGATCCAGAGGCTTATTAATTCGATACCAGATGATAGGCTGATCGATCTTATTGGTAGAATTGATCTTTTGACTGCTTATGCATGCCTTAAACGCTCAGCATTTTTTATTGGTAATGATTCCGGTCTAATGCATTTGGCGGCAGCATCAGGTACTCCTACCCTAGGTCTTTTTGGGCCAACCCAGGATGAGCTATATGCACCATGGGGTGAAAATACTGCCATAGTAAGGACCACTGTCCCTTATCAAGAAATTTTTCCAGAAAATTTTGAACATCGGACGTCTGATAGTTTGATGGATAGTTTGACTGTTGATATGGTTTATGAAGGAGCTCAAACTCTCTGGCAACGAACGCGAGGCGAGCTTAGTGATTAAATTATCTGCTGTTATAAGTGTCCATAATGAAGAAAATAAACTCGCTGCTTGTTTAAAGCGGCTTGTTTTTGCTAATGAAATCGTAGTCGTTTTAGATCGATGTACCGATGGAACTCGCGCTATTGCTGAAAAATTCACGGATCAGATTATTGAAGGGGCTTGGGAAATCGAGGGCGATAGGCGCAATGCAGCTATTAAGGCTTGCCATGGTGAATGGATTTTTGAGATTGATGCTGATGAACATGTGACAGATGAACTTGCGCGAGAAATCCGGACTATAACTGATAATTCCGAATTTGATTGGTATGAGATACCGGTTGATAACTATATAGGTGAGCGATTGGTACGTTATGGCTGGGGTGCATCATACGGTAAAGCCGCTTACCCGGGCTTGTTTAGAAAAAATTCTAAAATTTGGGGTAGACAGCGTGTACACCCGAGCCTTTCGTGGCAGGGAAAAAAAGGTCCTATGTTAGTGGGCCGTATTAATCATTATGTTGACCGTGATATTTCAGATATGATCAAACGCCTTGATGCTTATTCGACAGCTCGAGCAAAGGATTTGGTGGAAAATGGGGATATTGGTTCAACCGTTAATAATTTGCGCAGGTTTTTCTCTCGGTTTATTAAATGTTATTTTTTTCGTAAGGGATATAAAGAAGGTGTTTATGGCTTACTAATTGCCATATGCGCAGGTTTATATCCGTTAATTTCTCACATTAAGGCAAAAGTTGAGTTAACTTAATGGCGCAGATTGTCCTGGCTGATGATGGTATCGAATTTGATGGGAATACCCCACGTTACGGTCCACTTGGTGGTGTTGAAAGCTCGATTGTAAACTTAGTAGAAGAACTAGCTAGGCTTGGGCATAAAGTGAGCGTCCGCAATATGTGCCGAGAAGCTAGAATGATCGCCGGAGTAGACTGGGCCCCTTTATTTTTAGACAAAAAATATAACATCCCTAAAAAAGCTGATTTATATATTGCTAATCGAGGGGATAAGCTAATCGGTTTAATGCCTGAAGCCAGACGGACTGTCTTTTGGATCCATAATCCAGCACGATATCTTATGAAATGGCGGTATTTGAGACAACTTTGGCGATTGAAGCCCGCTATTATTTTTATTGGTGATTACCATGCGTCGACTTATCCCTCTTGGGCTCCAGGAGGGGATCGCGTAATAATTCCATACGGAATTTCAGGTGAATTTTGTAAATTTACGCCACGTGAGGATCTGCCGCCTCGAAAAGCAATTTTTACTTCTAATCCTCTTCGTTCACTAGACTGGTTATTACAGATTTGGGTGGATCGTATTTATCCCCGGGTATCAGATGCAGAACTGCATTTATTTTCAGGTTCTGAAACTTATGGTAAAACGGGCGCTGAGAAAAATTCTCAGATGGAAGAAATTCTGGATAAAGCCCGATCCCTTAAGAATTATGGTGTTGTATTACGAGGTCCAGTTTCTAAACCACAATTAATCCAAGAATTTCGTGAGGCGCGTGTTATGCTGTATAGAGGTGATCTTAATGAAACGTTTTGTTTAGCAGTTGGTGAGGCGCAAGCCTCAGGGGTGCCAGCAGTAGTCCAAAAATTAGGGTCGGTAATAGAAAGAGTGATTAACGGCGAGACTGGAGCGGTAGTTGGAACTGATTCCGAATTCATCAACTTTGCAATAGAACTGCTAAATGATGATGTGGTCTGGCGGCGACAGCATAATGCTGCGCTAGCTAAACAAGGTTTATGGAATTGGCATAAAGCGGCTAAAGCCTTTGAAAAATTAATGATCACATGAAACTTTTACAAGTTATGGCTGGTGCTGAATTTGGAGGCGCGGAAGAATTTTATACACGGTTGACGATAGCATTACATAAAACTGATATAGAACAGAGGGTCTTTATTAGAGAAAATACTAGTCGTTCTGAACAATTAAGAAAAAATGGGGTAGAGCCAACGCAGTTAAAATTCGGTGGAAGACTTGATTTTAGAACCCCATGGTTATTAAAACGTTATATCAAAAAATTTAAACCGGATATTATTTTTAGTTGGATGAACCGCGCTACCGTAATGTGTCCTGAGAACGGTAACTTTGTTCATGTTGGTCGCCTTGGAGGTTATTATGATCTTAAATATTATCGTAATTGTGAATATCTTGTAGCTAATACTGAAGATATAGCAGCTTATTTAATTAATAATGGTTGGCCTAAAGATAAGGTTCATTATTTACCAAACTTTGTTAGCAAGAAACGTTCGCAACCAATTGATAGAAAAAAATTCTTCACACCTTATAATGTGCCCTTAGTTTTAGCTATGGGCCGATTGCATGAAAATAAGGCTTTTGATGTTTTGTTGGAGGCAATTTCTCAAGTGCCCAATACTTACTTATGGTTGGCTGGAGATGGTCCGTTGCGTAAAAATTTAGAGGCCCAGGCAGAAAAACTTGGTATAAAACCTAGGGTACGTTTTTTAGGCTGGAGGAATGATACTGAAAAATTATTTGCGGCGGCAGATATTTTTGTTTGCCCCTCTCGTCACGAACCGCTGGGTAATGTAGTTATTGAATCATGGGCTCAGGGTATACCCGTCATTGCTGCTGATGGCCTTGGACCCAAAAATCTAATTCAGCATGGTGTAAATGGTCTTCTATTTCCCATTGATGGTTCTAACGAGCTAGCAGGTTCCATAAGGCATCTTATTGAAGAGCCAGAGACAATAGAAAAATTAGTTTCTCAAGCTAGTCAAGATTTTAAAAGTAAATTCACCGAGAATATTGTGGTTGAGAAATATCTTAGATTTTTTGAGAAAGTTATCCGATAATGTGTGGTATTGCTGGCATATTAATGCACAAAGGTTATCCTGATGAACGAGCAATTAGCTTACTTGCTAGATCTCTGGAGCACCGAGGGCCGGATGGAAGTGGCCAATTTAGTCATAAGAAAACTGTAGTTTTACACAAACGGCTTTCCATAATTGATTTAGAAACTGGTAATCAGCCAATTCAAAACCAAGATGGCTCGGTTATAATTGCTAATGGTGAAATTTATAACTACCTAGAATTGCGGGGATCTCTTGGGGGAAAAAACTTTCAGACTAATTCGGACTCCGAAGCTCCGCTTGTTACGTATGGACTAAATGGTACAGCCTTTACCCAAGGTTTGCGTGGTATGTATGCGATTGCAATTGTTGATATTCAGACCAACAATATCCAATTAGCGCGTGACCCTTTTGGTATTAAACCACTTTATTATACGAAATTTAAAGATGGCATTGCTTTTTCGTCAGAAACTGGATCATTGCTCGATGCGGGTTTGGCACCAAGAAAGCTTCATATTGTAAAGAGAGATGAATTCTTACAGCTTCAGTTCACTACTGGTGAAAATACTATTTTTGAAGGTATCAAACGAGTAATGCCCGGCCACACTTTATCACTAGATAATAATGATATAACGAAAGTGTATCAAAATAATTCTCTGCCTGATAGTGGACCTGAAAACTGGTCTCAAAAAGAAGCCTTAGATAAATTAGATAAAGCTTTATTGAATAGTGTTATGGTCCATCAGCGTTCCGATGTTCCTTATGGCATGTTTCTATCCGGTGGGGTAGATTCTTCTGCTATTTTGGCCTGTATGCGTGATCTTAACGAGGAGCCTGTTGAAGCTTTCACAGCTGGTTTTTCAGGCACGTCGGTTAATGATGAACGTGACCACGCACAAACAGTTGCTGCGGCAGCTGGTGCAAATTTTAATAGTGTCGAATTTTCAGAACCTAATTTCTGGGAATTACTACCTCAAATCGCAGCAGTGATGGATGATCCTGCGGCAGATTACGCTATATTGCCAACGTATAAGCTAGGTAAAACTTGTCATGATGCGGGCCTTAAAGTTGTTTTAAGTGGGGAGGGTGGTGATGAATTATTTGGCGGTTACGGACGGTA
>CAJQSN010000050.1 GCA_905614355.1 uncultured Rhodospirillales bacterium
TGGTAAAGAAAATATTTCTATAAAAGTTATAACTAAAATCAGCGATATCCCTTCGGAAGATTGGGATGCCTGTGCAGGAAAAAGTAATCCATTCGTTTCACACGCCTTTCTCTATGCTTTAGAAGAAAGTGGTTCGGTCACTAATAAAACAGGATGGCTACCCCAACATTTATTAGTAAATGATGAAAATAACCAAGTCGTTGCATGTATGCCCATATATTTAAAAAACCATTCATACGGTGAATATATTTTTGACTGGGGATGGGCGGAGGCCTATAACCGGGCAGGAGGTGCTTATTATCCAAAACTTCAAGCAGCGGTGCCTTTTACCCCAGCAACTGGGCCTCGTATGCTGGTTAAAGATGGCTCTTCCGATCGATATTACCAAGTTCTAATGAGCGGAATAATTCAGCTTGCCCAGAAACATAAAGTATCATCTCTGCACATAACATTCCCACCAAAAGATCAATGGGATAGATTTGGTGAATCTGGTTTTATAAAAAGAATAAGTAAGCAATTCCACTGGGAAAATAAAGGCTATACTGATTTCGACGATTTCTTAAGTGAACTTACATCACGTAAACGAAAATCAATAAAAAGAGAACGCCGTCAAGTCCAGAATCAAGGAATAGAATTAAAGCGCTTAACAGGTGAAGAATTAACAGAAGATTATTGGGATGTATTTTATCAATACTATTTGAATACTATTGATCGAAAAATGGGTCATTCATATTTAACGCGTGAATTTTTTTCAATTCTTGGCGAAACTATGTCCGACCTTGCGATGTTGGTAATAGCTGAACACCAAGGAAAACGTGTGGCCGGAGCACTAAACCTTATTGGCTCAGATACCATATTTGGTCGAAATTGGGGGTGTTCAGAGGATTTTAAATTTCTCCATTTTGAAGCATGTTACTATCAAGCCATTGATTTTGCGATTAAAAATAAGCTGAAATGGGTTGAGGCTGGTGCACAAGGCCCGCACAAAATACAAAGAGGTTATTTACCACGTGAGGTCTATAGTGCACACTGGATTGCAGACCCTAAATTTCGTGAAGCTGTGGAACAATTTATTGATCAAGAACGTAAAGATATAAATTATGAAATAAATGGTTTGATGGAATATTCGCCTTATCGCAAGCAAGTATAAGTTGGATTTCCTCTATATCCAGAACCTTATTAACAATATATTTAGGCCATAGAGAACAATTAAATATTACAGGAGCTTTTTAACAATGGAACTAGAATTTTTTTTAATGGCGGTATTTGCAGGATTTATGGGGTCCTATGGATTAGTAACAATGTCCCTTTGGTCTGACAGCCTAGGTTTGCCACGGTTAGATTTTAGCCGAGCTATGTCAAAACTAACCTATGCACGGACTTTTGAAGAAGAGGTCTCTCCAGGAGCTGGGGTTGAAGCTCCTAATACGCCTTACTGGCCAGGCATGATTGTCCTATTTATGAATGGTATTTTCTTTGCGCTACTTTATTCTTCGGTCGTAGCACAATTTATTCCAATTGATAACCTTGTTTTGAAAGGGGCAGTTTGGGGTGTAGTACTTTGGTTTGTCTCTGGTATATTCTTTGTACCTTTTTACCTCAAAGAAGGATTTATGCTCTCTCATATCCACCCCTTTGCATGGTTGACTAGCCTTAAAGTGCATTTAGTCTACGGCTTGATGGTTGGTTGGATTGCACCAGTTTCAATCTAACTTAAGCTTAACCAATTAGATAAAACCAGGCCTTTAATAAAGGTGCTTTAGCTAAACATAAGCGATAGCGCCTTTATTGATAACCGCTTAAACCTAAATTACATAAGCCCAAATTGCAGTAAGTATGTGCTGAGTATTGGATAATTAATTAGAACTATCAATGTCAGGAGCATTGTAACAGCAAACGGAAAAGCACCGGTAAAAATATCTAATAAAGAAATATTAGGATCATTAATCGTACTTTTGATAACAAAACAAGAAATTCCAAGGGGAGGAGTTAATAGACCTATTTCTGCACCAACTACGGTTACTATTCCGAACCACACTAAATCAACGCCAAAGGCATCAAGAGCCGTCAGGAAAAGTGGAACAATAATTAGTATTATCGAAGCAGTGTCCAAAATTGTTCCCAGCAAAATCAACAACACTACATATAGTGTCATTATTTGGCCGATCGTAAAGTCCATACCAGTTAACCACTCGCCAAATTGAGTAGGTAAGCCAGCAACACCTAGCATCCGATTATACATGGTAGCAGTAATTATTAGAAATAAGATCGTAGCTGCAATGTACCCCGTTTCAACTAGAACTTCCCACAAATCATCAAGGCTAATAGAGCGCTTTAAGATAGCTATTATCAATGCAGCTAGTGCCCCTGCTGCACCTGCTTCAACGGGCGTTACTATGCCACCATATATACCACCCAAAACCACGGATATTAGGAGTGCTATTGGACATAATTTTTTTATCAAAATCCAAACAGTCATTTTAGCCCAATCTTCATTGGCAACATCTTTGGATTCCACTCCACCCACCCAGTTCGGAGCCACGTACGCCATTACTAAAATAAGTATAGAAAATGCTATCGACAATAAAATCCCAGGTATGATACCGGCAATAAACATTTGTCCTATAGATTGTTCTGTTACAATTGCATAAATAATGAGCATTGCGCTAGGTGGAATTAACATTCCCAGGACAGAACTACCGGCAACCACCCCCACCGTAAAACGCGGTTTGTATCCAAATCGCTGCATTTCAGGTACAGCAACGCGGGTAAATACTGACGCCGAAGCAATAGAAGATCCAGTAACCGATGCAAAAATTGCATTTGCAGCTACGGTGGCTATCCCTAATCCACCCCGGATACGGTAAAAAAGAAAATTTGCAACTTCATAAACATCTTTTCCTATCCCAGCCTTACTGACTATTAATCCCATTAAGGCAAACAAAGGTACAGAAGCATAAACATATTCTGATACGGTATCCGCAATTGCCTCAGTTAAGAGAGCAACAGCAATATCAAAATTACCCTTAATGATAAAAACACCAACAAACGAAACTAATCCTAAGGCAATAGGAATATACATACCCAAATAAATAAGGATAACTATTAAAATAACTGAAACTATACCAACGTCGAGACCTGTCATTCAGAATTACTCTTTATCAAAATTATGTAGTTGCTATGATCTCGAACGAGATCCAAGATAGTAAACACTCATCCGAAGGAAATGGAGCAAGGTAACAGCACAACCAAGTACAATAACAACTTTAATTGGCCACTTTGGAGCTGTAAAAAGCCCCTCCTCTCCAACAAAGTAATCATTTACCCAAGCATCATATAGATCCGGCACTGCTCCCCAGAGAACAATACAAAAAAAGATAACACTTAAAAAATCAAATAAAGCTGCCATATTTTTACCAATTAGAGGCTTACGTGCATGCATTAAATTGAAAAAACCATCCGATCTTGTCAAACGTCCTCGACGTGTTGCATCCCCAAGTTGAAGAAAAACAATTCCAATAATGGAAAATTCAACAAGTTCCGTCACACCATGGAATGGATTATTAAAGAATGACCTCGCAATGGCATCAGTACAAATTAATAACATCAAGGCGAAGACCCATAATGAACCTAACGTATTCATCGTCGTTAAACTTAGATCCAGCGTGCTGTTAAAGGCGTTGCCTCCCGGCAACACCTTTTTATTTTTTTGCGACATATTTAGCTGTCCATTCACAACAGTAGGAAGCTATTCTTTGTCCCACTGTCGAAGAATCGGCTGGTTAGCAGCGCGCATTGAATTCATATAATCGGTCAAAATAGCCTTACCTGGAATTCCTTTTTTTTCTAACCGCCCGGCCCAAGCTGTTGCAGTATTAGGCATAATTTTTGCCCATTTCACTCTTTCAGCTTGGCTTAAAACGTTAATAGTACCACCTTTTTCAGTAAATTGTTTACGCTTTATTTTAGCCACCTTAACCGCAGCACGGGACATTTGGTCACGATAAGCTATTGATGCTACACTTATTACTTTTTTAACCTCTCCTGGGAGTTTTGCCCACGATTTTGCGTTCATGGTTATGGCTTTTGAGTTAGCTGTACCCAAGTCAGATTTTAGCATAAAAGGCGCAACTTCATACATTTTACGATTCACAACAGACTCTGTCCACAGCATTATTCCACCTACAACGCCGCGCCCAAGCCAATTATGATACTTAACTAGGCTACCTTTTACCGCAACTGATCCCGTATTTTTTAACCACAATGCATTTAAACCCGCGGTACCAATTTTGACACCTTTCATATCGCCCATAGATTTTACTTCTTTTTTAGTGAAAATATTATAGGTGGCAAGAACCGCTCCATTGGTAAGATAGTGTTGATTAAATTTTGTAAAGGCTGCTCTGAACTGAGGGTATTTTTTTACAAGTCCATCGACTGTACGAGATAGCAAGACAGGGTCATTAGTCACAAACGGTGTTGCATAGGCAACCATCTGAAGGGGCACTTTATCACTATGAAAAACCGTCGTGACCACACCAATATCGCCAAGGCCTTTTTGCAGAGCTCCCATAACTCCCTTCGGCTTAACAATCTGCCCCCCCCATGCCTGGTTCCATTTTATTTTATAATTACCAGTTTTTGCCAAGCCCTTATCTATCAGAGGAATATAAAAATTAATAAACTCTTTAACCCACATTGATTTAGGCGAATACCCATCGATGGCCGTCAAATTTATTACCTGTGCAGAATTTACAGAAGTAGTAACACCCAGCGCTACAACAGTTACACCCGCCGCGAACGCTCCTTTAGTCAATATTTGTTTAATAATTCCCATTTTTAAAAGCCCCCCATTAAATATTACATCATAATAAGAAAAATTTTCTTTGCCAAAAAATTTACTATATCAGTAGTCTTATATAAGACTACTGATATAGTAAAAGCCCTATTAGATGATGTCAATCGGCTTTGCTTTGATAACTTTGCCCACAGGCAACCAATTTAACTCCTAATTCTAAAACTCCATCATTTTTAAATACCACAATGACCGTCACACAGAATTTATCAAAGAGTTAGAGTTAGATAGTATCATTAGATACCTATAATACAGATTTGATTGGAATGTCGAAGGCGTCTTCTTTGAATGCGACATGAGTTTTTATAGAAAATACTCCCTATGCTCGATCGGCATATTGATAAATTTTCTGATTATGGCAACTAGGTACTTAGGTCTGACTATCCGTGCATTACTGAGCGTTACTATAGTGCATATAAAATGGCGCGGTGTTGAGCATGCCCCAGGTGTAGCCGGGGTATTGTACATAAGCGCCGTCCAAGCTCAAATAACAAACAAATTCACTCTATGATTCTTTACGACTAAATATTTTACTTTACTAATTCAGACTTCTTTCCGCCGGAACCACCACCCCTTTTTTTTGGGGCTTTTTTATCATTAGCCGTAATTAGCAAAATTTTAGAATATTCGAAATCAAGCTTTTTATCTTTGACCTTAACCTTAATGTTACCGCCCTTAGTTAACTCTCCAAACAACAGCTGTTCAGAAAGTGGCTTTTTTATATATTCTTGAATAACTCGTGACAGCGGCCGCGCTCCAAATCTTCTATCATAGCCTTTCTTAGCTAGCCATTCACGCGATTGATCTGTAAGAGTTATTGTCACGTCACGATCACTTAGTTGGGACTCAAGTTCCATGACAAATTTATCAACCACCTTACCCATAACATTTGGTGACAAACTAGCGAAGGAAACAATCGCATCAAGACGATTACGGAACTCCGGTGAGAATATTTTTTCAATGGCCTCTTCGTCATCACCTTCTCGCTCTTCGCGCTCAAATCCAATTGAAGCTTTTGCCATTTCTGCTGCACCAGCATTACTCGTCATAATTAAAACCACGTTCCTAAAATCAACGCTTTTGCCATTATTATCTGTTAATTTTCCGTGATCCATGATTTGCAATAAAATATTAAATAAATCCGGATGTGCTTTTTCAATCTCATCGAGCAACAAGACAGCGTGAGGCTGCTGATCTATAGCATCCGTCAAAAGCCCTCCTTGATCGAACCCAACATATCCCGGTGGTGCGCCAATCAAGCGCGATACCGTGTGTCTTTCCATGTACTCTGACATATCAAAACGCACGAGATCAATACCCAGAGAGCGAGACAGTTGTTTAGCCACTTCAGTTTTACCAACGCCTGTGGGACCAGAGAACAAATAGTTGCCAATTGGTTTTTCAGGATCACGTAAACCGGCCCGGGCTAACTTGATAGCACTGGAAATTTCATCTATGGCATTATCTTGACCAAACACCATGGTCTTGAGATCACGCTCTAAGTTAACAAGAATTTTCTTATCATCCCGCGAAACAGACTTTGGAGGTATCCGTGCCATGGTCGCAATTACATCTTCTACATCTTTCGCTGAAATAGTTTTTTTCCTCTTATTTTTTGGCAGAAGCATGCGAGAAGCACCGACTTCATCCACGACATCTATCGCCTTATCTGGCAATTTCCGATCATGGATATACCTAGCCGAGAGCTCAACAGCTTGCCTAAGGGCTTCCGCGGTATAACGGACATTATGGTGTTCTTCATAATATGGTTTAAGACCTCGTAGAATCTTAACCGTGTCCTCAACAGACGGCTCATGGACATCAATTTTTTGGAAACGTCGGGCTAAGGCCCTGTCTTTTTCAAAATGCGCCCTAAATTCTTTGTAAGTGGTCGAGCCGACGCACCGAAGTGCACCGTTTTGCAAAGATGGCTTCAAAAGATTAGAGGCATCCATTGAGCCTCCACTGGTGGCTCCCGCACCAATTACGGTATGGATTTCATCAATAAATAAAATTGAATGAGGCATATCCTCAAGCTCGGTAAGCACGGCCTTAATGCGCTCCTCAAAATCGCCCCTATAACGTGTTCCGGCCAACAACGTCCCCATATCTAGGGAGTAGATTACATTATCATTTAATACTTCAGGTACCTCGCCATTAACTATTCTGAGAGCAAGACCCTCGGCTATTGCTGTTTTACCCACACCTGGATCGCCTACATAAAGCGGATTATTTTTAGTCCTGCGACAGAGTATCTGAATGGTTCGGTCAATCTCAGAATCACGTCCAATCAATGGATCAATTTTACCATCTACAGCTTTTTGATTAAGATTAACACAGTAAGTATCTAGTGCCTCACTTCCTGTCTTAGTTTCCTGCTCCTCAGTCACACCGTCACCAGTGCCCTGGGTCTCTTTACTATCAGAAAACCCTGGAACCTTAGCGATGCCGTGGGAAATGTAATTTACGGCATCCAACCGTGTCATATCATGCATCTGCAAAAAATAAACAGCATGGGCCTCACGTTCAGAAAACATAGCGACTAAAACGTTAGCGCCAGTTACTTCTTCTCGGCCTGACGATTGCACGTGAATAGCCGCCCGTTGAACCACACGCTGAAAACCAGCTGTTGGCTTAGGTTCAGATAATTTCACTGTAACTAGATCACTTAAATCATCCACGATGAAGCTAGACAGCTCTTGACGCAACCGATCAAGGTCAACTCCGCAAGCCCTTAACACAGAAATACCATCTTGGTCATCGGTGAGTGCAAGCAAGAGATGTTCAAGCGTCGAAAATTCATGGTTGTGCTCTGTCGCTAAGGCCAGAGCACGGTGAAGACTTTGTTCTAAATTACGAGAAAGCATAAATTACCTGTCTAGTCTGTTACTCACAGACTAATCCTTTTCTATAGTACACTGGAGGGGATGTTGGTGTTTAAGCGCCATATCCATAGTTTGATTCACTTTAGTTTCTGCAACCTCATAGGTAAATACTCCACATATTCCTACACCTTTTTGATGCACATGCAACATTATCTGCGTTGCTTCATCCTGATTCTTTGAAAAAACTTGCTCAAGGATCTGAATGACGAATTCCATCGGTGTGTAATCATCGTTCAGCATCAGCACTTTATACATCGAAGGCTTCTGAGTTCGTATTCGGGTTTTTACTGCGACACCATCTTCAATGTCGCCTCTTCCGTCACCGTCGTTATCGTCGTCTCTTTTCATTTCAGCACTTTTAATTATTCTGTTATCTAGGTTTCTAATAAATAATTTCTGTTTTGAGTTAGTTAGTCTTCTCGTTATTTTCAAGTGCTTATCAAGTATTTATATTAAACTAAGCATTCTATAACTTTTACTTTCTTTTTTCTAAACCACAAAATCTTATACTTCCAATAATAATTTATTAACAAAAAGTCACTAACAATCAGTTCAATAAATTGTGACGCAACAACCCATTACTGCCAAACTTTAGATTGAAGTGGTTTCTAAAATCCATGGCTTCTGCAGTTCCATAAATGCTAAAATCCGAAGTCTCACGCGGAGGGTTTATTGGAATATCGGTATAATCCCATATGCTTAAAAGTTTTGGGAACGCTGCTTTCTTGAATTCTTCTTCCGGCCATAAATAAGCATTCTGCTGAAACTCTCCATCAATACAGGACGAAACTAACCAATAGAAACTAATTGATGATAAATTTATTGAAGGTGGCGGAGTGTCAAAAAAACCTACATCCGTTAAAGCCATATTTAACATATCAATTTCTTTAGCAGATACATTAGTGACAGATGTTTTGGGTCTCCACGGCCTAAATAAATCGGGATCGTCAAGATGAAATACAATTGACGAAACATCAGCTTCTTCCGTGACGTTAATTTTAATTTTATAACGACCCTCTCCTACATCAGAAATATCATAAGTACGGACTTGTTCGTTATAAACACCATTATAAACAAAACGATATTGGGAACTCTTGGTATAATTACATTTTTTTCTAATGTCTTCAGACGCAACATAACTAAACCATGTAAATTTTTTTATAACAGGGTGTTCATTTCCACCTTGGTAAGAACAAGAGGATAATACTACAATAGCAAGGCTTATCATCATTCTAAGCAAACCTAAACGACCTAAATTGATGATAACCATTGATCAACCCATTAATGATTTGTTTACAAAAACTATGTACTTGTACCACAGTTAGTCGTGTATAAAATTGTAGTTCAACTTATACTTCATTTCTTTAATCTATCAATAAAAATAGCTTAGTTGAGATATTGTAACGAATTGGACTTCGAGTAGGAACCGGTCTATTATTAGCCTATTAAAAGGTCTATTACAAAATATGTTAGGCAAGGTTTAACATGTTTTCTTAAACTTAATTTAGGAATACTTATGCAATCCGCCGTTAATTCTAAATTATTTTTAATAGGAGTATTTGCGTTAAGTCTGATCTTTTCAGCTACGGCATCAAACGCAAAATATGCCTCACTGGTAATAGATGCAAAAACTGGTGAATTACTTCATGCCGTAAATGAGAATACCAGGAATTATCCTGCATCACTTACAAAACTTATGACGCTTTATCTATTATTTGAGGCGATTGAACAAAAAAAAGTTGGGCTTTCCAGTAGATTAGTTGTTTCCCGAAAGGCTGCAAACCGACCGGCATCAAAGCTTGGTCTAAAATCTGGAGAATTAATCAAGGTCAGTGATGCAATTATGGCTATTATTGTAAAATCAGCCAATGATGTAGCGTCAGTGATAGCGGAATCAATTGGCGGAAGTGAAAGACGGTTCGCACTCAAAATGACTGCAAAAGCTCGAAAGCTTGGGATGTCACGGACGACATTTCGCAATGCATCAGGTCTTCCCCATCGGGGCCAAATGTCAACTGCCAAAGATATGGCAGTTCTTACGCGAGCTATAATCTCACATTTTCCAAAATACTATCACTTGTTTTCTCGTAAAATATTTATATTTAAAGGCAGAACCTATCGAACTCATAATAAGGTTCTAAAGACTTTTAAAGGTGCTGAAGGCATGAAGACCGGGTATATTCATGCGTCTGGCTATAACCTTATTACAACAGCTAAAAGAAATGGCAGGCGCATTATTGGAGTCGTTTTTGGAAGCAACACTTCCCGAGCACGTAACCGCCATATGAAAAAACTGCTCAATCGCGCTTTTAGAACTAGTAAATTTTCTAAACCTGCAATAAGGTCCAAGCCATTAAATAATAAAAATGCCGCAATTTCGATTAAAAATAAAAGGATTTGGGGAGTACAGGTTGGTGCGTTTTATACTCGTAAACCTGCGTTAAAGTTAGCAAAAATTATTTCAAAAAAATACGCTAATGTGCTAAACGGTGGCCATATCAAAGTAATGCCGCTTCAAAAATCTCGTAATCGCATTTTATACAGGTCACGAATATTAGGTATAGGCAAACGCAATGCATACCGGACTTGCAAAATTTTAAAAAAATATGACAAGCCCTGCCTAACTATTAATTTACATTCTAGTACGGAAGTCGCGTCGCGTTAAAACTACCCCACCAATAATCCGTCAAGTTAAGTCAATAGGTACTGCAATATCGCTAGCAGACAGTTGGACACTTATCTGTTTTTTAAGAAAGGAGAGGCCAACGTCACTGGTAGATTCACACCTAGCTACTAAAACAGCTTGAGTATTAGACGCCCGGATCAACCACCAACCTTCTTTACTTTCAACTCGCACGCCATCAATGTTAGACACAGAAATATTATCTACGTTACTTAAACGGCTTTTAATTTCCTTTATAACATCAAACTTTCGCTCTTCAGGGCAATCAATTCGTAATTCTGGTGTATTTAATGTTTTTGGCAATCCATCATGCATTTCGGTCAAAGTTTGGTCAGAGTTAGACAAAATCGTCAATAAACGTATAGCAGCATAAATTGCATCATCATAACCAAAATATTTATCCGCAAAAAAGATATGGCCACTCATTTCGCCTGCAAGTGGCGCATTTAGTTCCAACATTTTACTTTTAATTAGCGAATGCCCCGCCGCCCACATGACCGGCTTACCTCCAGCTTTTGTGATTTCATCAAAAAATACCTTGCTAGCTTTAACGTCCGCAATAATTGTTTCACCGGGATTACTCTTAAGAACATCACGTGCCAATAAAATTAAAATTTGATCCCCCCAAAGAACTCGTCCTTTTGAGTCTATCAAACCTATACGATCCCCATCACCATCAAAACCAATACCAAGATCACAGGAATTTTTAATAACCAAATCTTTCAACTGTGCAAGATTACTTTCAACCGTAGGATCAGGGTGATGTGCTGGAAAATTACCATCAATTTCTTCATTAATCAGGAAATGTTTTCCCGGGAGACTTTTAATTAACTCTTGTATGATACCACCGGAAGAGCCGTTCCCTGGGTCCCAGGCAATGCTGAGTTCTTTTTTACCAGAAAAATCTTGTAACACTCGCCTGATGTATTTGGCCTCAAGGTTATGCTTTTTTGTGCTTCCAAGACCATCCTTAAAATCTCCTATTTCAACCCTTTTACCGAGGAGTTGAATATCAGCACCAAAGAACGGTTTGCCAGCAAGCACCAGTTTTATGCCATTATAATTGGCTGGATTATGAGAACCAGTAATCATTACACCAGCATCGCAAGTAAGCTCGTAAGTTGCATAATACAACATAGGAGTCGGGCCGCACCCGACGTTTATAACGTCAATTCCTGCCGATACTAATCCCGAACACACAGCATCTGAAAATTCCAAAGAACTTAGTCTGCCGTCATAGCCAACAGCTACTGTAGGAGCCATTTCTGATCTCATTTGCTCAACAACTATTGAACCAAAAGCACGACCGATCGCCCTTACGTCCTCAACCTTCAAACTTTCTCCAACGACACCTCTAATATCATACTCTCGAAGAATAGTTGGATCTAGCTTTCGTTTATCATTCATCGTACATCAACACCTTATCACGTAAGTCTATAACTATGGCTCTACACTAGCTTCCATTAGAAATTTTTACGGCCAACACAATAATATTCAAAACCTGCTTCTATCATCTCATCTGGATTATAGATATTTCTCAAGTCAACCATTACCGGTTTACTCATAAGGTTTTTCACACGCTTAAGATCAAGGGCGCGAAATTCATTCCATTCTGTTAATATTGTAACAACATCAGCACCTTCCATAGTTTCGTATGTACCATCACACCAATGAACACCTTCCAACATTGTTTTCGCCTCATCCATACCTTGAGGATCATAAGCAAAAACTTCGGCGCCCCCTTTGACTAATGCTGAAACGATAATCAGACTAGGGGAGTCTCGCATATCATCTGTATTTGGTTTAAAGGTCAGCCCCAGCACAGCAATTTTTTTTTCTTCAAAACTTCCGCCACAAGCATGTAAAATTTTATTTGCCATTTGATGTTTGCGTTTTTCATTAACGGCAACTACTGCCTCGATAATTTTTATTGGGCTATTTACATCTTGCGCTGTCCTAACCAATGCAAGAGTATCCTTGGGGAAACATGACCCTCCATAGCCGGGGCCCGCATGAAGAAACTTGTTGCCGATGCGACCATCGAGCCCAATACCCTTAGCAACATCTTGAACATCAGCTCCAACTTCTTCGCATAAGTCAGCAATTTCATTTATAAATGTAATCTTAGTTGCTAAAAACGTATTAGCCGCATACTTAATAAGCTCGGCGGTTCGACGAGCGGTAAACAGAATTGGTGTATCGATCAAGAACAAAGGACGATAAAGTGTCCGCATAACATCTTGAGCTTTATCACTAGTTGTACCTATCACTACTCGGTCCGGTCTCATGAAATCATTTATTGCAGACCCTTCGCGCAAAAATTCTGGGTTAGATACAATGTCAAAACTTCCATCAGGACATGATTGGCGGATAATACTTTCAATTTCATCGCCTGTACCGACTGGAACAGTTGATTTGGTTACAATTACTGTATACCCGTTGATAGTTGAAGCTATCTCCCTAGCGGCATCATAGACATACGTCAGGTCCGCATGGCCATCCCCCCGGCGGCTTGGTGTGCCAACAGCTATAAATACCGCATCTGCATTCTTGACACCAGCTGCTAAATCTGTGGTAAAAGAGAGCCTTCCAGCTTTTACATTTTTCTCCACAATAGCATTAAGTTCTGGCTCATAAATCGGCACTTGATGATTATTAAGTAAATCAACCTTTTTGGCATCCTTATCAACACAAACAACATCGACACCAAATTCAGAGAAACATGCACCAGAAACAAGACCCACGTAGCCGGCCCCAATCATTGCAATACGCATAAGAACTGTCCTATATTTTAACTATATTTTTTAAGAATTTCCTTAACCCCATCACGCATATTTTCGCGCTCTAAGCTAAAGGCTATATTTGCATCTAGGAAACCCAGTTGATTGCCGCAATCGTATCGAGTACCATCAAAGTGTTGTCCATGAAGAGGCGTTCTGCCAATAGAATGTGCTATTGCATCCGTTAACTGAATTTCACCGCCAGCGCCTTTTTCCTGTCTGTCTAAATACGATATAATCTCTGGTTGCAAAATATAACGCCCAATTATTGAGAGCGTTGATGGAGCATCTGCTGGCTTGGGCTTCTCCACTAGACCTCTTGCTTTTGCAATAATTCCATCATCAGTCTCTACATCTAAAATTCCATAGCGATCGGTATGTTCTTTTGCAACGTCTTCAACAGCGACAAGATTTCCACCCACCTTATCATACGTAGCCATCATCTGTTTTAGACACCCCGGTTTAGCCAAAATCAAATCATCAGCCAAGAGTACAGCAAAGGGCTCATTTTTAATATGATATCTTGCACACCATACCGCATGACCAAGTCCAAGTGGTTTTTGCTGACGCGTATAGGAAACCCTGCCGGCCTCTGGGATCACTTTACGAACTGTTGATAAAATTTCAGTTTTTCCCTGCTCTTGAAGCAAATGTTCAAGTTCATAACTATAATCAAAATGATCTTCTATTGCAGATTTAGCACGACCTGTTACAAAAATAAATTCTTCGATCCCGGCATCACGGGCTTCTTCAACCGCATATTGAATTAAAGGTATGTCAACAACAGGCAACATTTCTTTTGGCATAGCCTTTGTCGCTGGCAAGAAACGTGTTCCCTGTCCCGCAACTGGAAAAATAGCTTTTTTAACTAGTTTTGTCATAATTGCCTACAACTATAGTTCATCCATGATAAAATATTAAGGCTTTATTGCCACAGGCTAACTAAACCCGCAAGTGGAACATCGCAGTAAGAACAATACTATCATAATTAGTTAATACTTTTAGAATTCAATCGACTAATTTCATCTCGCCATTGAATCATTTGGCGCTGAGCTTCTGGACACAATTTTAAATAACCTGATCCCTTCATTATATCGGGTAGCGCATTAACTATTTTTACGGCCTTGATTTCATTCTCTGTTGCTTTACATTCAAAAGAGATGTCCTGAACACGACCTCCCTTTGTCTTTACTCCCCTATACCAACGATTAGCATAATCTAATTTAACTTGGTTCTTTCTTTGAAGGTCACTTATTTTTTTTGGGTTAGTACCCGTTGATTGAAGCTGACTAATTATTTTCCTGATTAACCTAACTTCTTCCAAATTCTTAAAGGCCTTTTGATCTTGAACCGCGTGTGTCCCTTCATGAACAAACGTTTGAAGAAAAAACAACGGAGAAGAAAAAAGAACTTTACGCCGCACAAACATTATTCTGTTTTCCTCCGAACTTAGCGATTTTATATAGAAAGCTCCTTTAGCATCAATAGTTCCTGATCGCCGATAGTATTTTGAAGTAGGATTATAATGAACTTCATCGATAATATTAATATAACGCTTCAGAGATTTGGGTAGTTGTTCAGTCATCGTAAAAGCTTGACCCATCATCCTAAAAAAATCCCCATTTCTTACGTCCGGATAGATAGAACCAAACACCTTCTTACCTTTAATTCTTCGCATAAATGGATCAAGTAGACTAGAATTCCGCAAATTATTAAAAACCCGCCGCTTAGTAATAAACAATAAAGCTTTGGCAAAATAATCCGGTTTAATGTCATAAAAATTGCTAACTGAAAGCCGAACAACATTTAAATTTTCATCTTTTAATTTATTCATAGGTTTCCAACCAACATACCGGTCGTAACGAGACCCGTTATAAAAATCGAATTGATCTATTATAGACAAATACAGATTATTCGCCATATTTTTGCCTGAAGCTATCTTTAAAATTAGGCTAAGATTTTTATCAATTAGTCTCGAATTTCTACTTGATACACGTTTATCCTTAATTACTTTATATTTCATATTATTGGGTTCTGAAGTAACCGTTACCATACCACCTGAACAAACGATTGATTTGGCCATCCACTTGTCAACGCGAGATGTCAATAAGGAACGACCTTCAGGTGATAAATTTAGTCCCAGGCTATTATCTAAGTTGCGGCCCGCCAAATCGCCTCCGTGAAGAGCCAATCTAGCCCAAAATCGGGCCTGCCGAATCGATTTTTTTAAACCAGTACCCGTTGCATACATCATAGCTATCTGGCGTTGTGCGGGCCCTAAGCCAGATTCAGCTAATGGAAACCATCTGATCAAAGCTTTTTGATATTTCTTTTTTTTATAAAGAGTTAGACCTTCCTTATAATTTGTCACAATAAATTTTAATGTGCACGGCTCGGCAGAAACAATACCAACACTAAAAAAGTACGTAAAAATGATTATGCTAACAGAATATATTTTCATCGATAAAGTTATCTATTTAAAAAGCCTAAATTTCTAATTTCCTAGTAATAGATCTTTTGCTTGATTAATTTTTGTTGCCAAAAAGTTAGAGCCACCATGGTCAGGGTGGTTTTTATTCATTAATTTATGATGTGCTTCTTTGATACTATCCTCACTCGCGTCGATCTCGAGCCCTAGAATTTTATATGCCTCTTCGACAGTCATCGATTCACCATTATTTGCACCGCTCTCCGACCCACTAGAATTCTGTTGCCATTCACCACTATGATACCTATTAAGGTATGCAGTTAAAACCTGAACTGATTGAACATCCGCATCAATCTCAGATAATAGTTTCAGAATATCTTCAAGAGGCAGATTTCTAAGTGTTTTACCTGCAAAATTACCTTGCGTAATTTCACCGTTCATTTCCCCAGTTTGGTGGTCGAGATACATCCTTAAAAATTCAGTCTCAACTTCAGACATCTTTTCCGGGTCAGGTCGCGCCTTCTGATTATTATTTGACATTCGCGACCAATTCTTTGCCAAACGCGCTGCAGCACGGGCTCGCATTATCCAAGGTAATAAAACTGGCAATGCCCAAAGAGCCCATAATTTTGGACCGACGGTCAAAAAAAACAGTGCAATGATAATAGCTAAAATAATAGCCAACCACTTAAACATTTTAAGCAGGGCCGATGGAGGTGCATTCACGTACCAACGGGAAATTAATAGAGCGCCTACAAGAAGTGCTATACCAAGAATAAAATAAGGCATTACTTTAATTGAACCAATTTAAACTTACTTTAAAAGTTGTTTTGTTATTTGCAAAATGGTACCGCCCTCTTTTTTTGCCATTTCTTCAAGCGCCAATCTACCACCAACCGCGTAATTCGCTACGGCGCGTAATAACTCTCGTAATGTTTTTGCACTATTAACATCCAGTCTGCAATAGGCCCCATTAGTCAATTTAGAAATTTGACGAAATCCAAATTCAGCTACTTCATTTTCACCTTCTTGAAAACAAAATGTAGGAACACCAAGCAGACCAAGTTCACCAGCAACTGCGCCTAGGCTATCAATATCTTCTTCAATACTATCGCCTATAAAAATAAGTGCATCCACATGCTGATTTTTAGTCTCAGTTAATGCATGACGTAGCACTCTCTTAATTTGAGTTTCGCCAGCCCTACAAGTCACCGCAGTCATTAAGCCTAATAAATTTTCAGATTTAGTAGCCCAAGAACTAGCACGAAATTCTCCAAACCCGCGAAAATAAGCTAGTTGGATTTCAAGGCCGCCTTTTGAAGCCGTTTCTTGGAACATTTCACCTTGTAAATTACTGGCTCGGTCCCAACTTGACTCCCGGCTCGCCGTAGCATCCATTGCGAAGATAACCCTCCCTCGTTCTCCGGAAGCCATCTTTTTCGGGACACTAGCAACTTTTGATAAAAATTCTTGTACTTCTTTATTAGAAGACTGTGCTGGAAGCTTATTATTGCTCATAAAATCTTGAATGTCTTTCAACAGCTAACTCAAAAGAAAATTATTCTGGAGCTTAAACCTATACCCAAATTAAACAACAAGCATTCCAATTCGATAAACGACTAATAATAAATCGGCAAAAGCAAAACATAATGCATACAATTGGGTACCAATTTTAAAAAAAAATTAACAAAATTTAATTTATTTATAAACTAACTGATTAAAAGCCTTTTTCTTTTTGTATTTCTACTTTATCAAATTCACTATGTCAGTTATTGAAAATATTGAATGTACTGTTATTGGCGCCGGTGTAGTAGGCCTTGCTATCGCGCGCGCTCTGGCGCTTCAGGGGCGTGAAGTTATTATACTTGAATCAGAATCGTCTATTGGCACAGGAACCAGCTCAAGGAACAGCGAAGTTATTCATGCGGGAATTTATTATGAGACAGGAAGTTTAAAGGCTGAACTTTGTGTCAAAGGAAAATCAGTTCTCTATGAATATTGCAAAACCCGCGGCGTCCCATTTAAACGTTGTGGAAAGATGATTGTTGCTACCCATGACGGACAGATTGACAGGCTAAAAACACTGCAACAAAAAGCTGTAGACAATAATGTAACTGATTTAATCTGGCAAGATCAACAAACCACACTCGAAATGGAGCCTGCACTTAATGCTACAGCCTCTTTGTTCTCACCTTCAACGGGACTTATTGATAGTCATGCCTTAATGTTATCCTATCAAGGCGAAGCAGAGGCTAATGGAACAGTAATTGCTTACAACACTCCCGTACTTAGTGGTGAAATTATTGGATCGGGTATTTTGCTGCATGCTGGAGGCAAAACGCCAATGACCATTAAAAGTACATCTGTATTTAATTGCGGGGGCTTAAATGCCCAAAGAATTGCAGCTAGTTTAAAGGGGTTTCCTAGTGAGCATGTCCCTGAAACCCATTACGCGAAGGGTAACTATTTTTCATTAAATGATAAGAACCCCTTTACACATTTAATATACCCAATTCCAGAAGAGGCTGGCCTCGGGGTGCACTTAACCCTAGACCTTGGAGGCCAAGCGCGCTTTGGTCCTGATGTTGAGTGGATTGATAAAGTCAATTATAATGTAGATCCGGCAAGAGGCAAAAAATTCTATGGTGCTATTCGTGATTATTGGCCGGGATTAAGGGATAATACGTTATTACCTGGTTATTCTGGTATACGACCAAAACTTAAAGGCAAAGGTAATGCACCAATGGATTTTATTTTTAGCGGACCCTCATCTCATGGAGTGCAAGGACTAGTTAATCTTTTTGGTATAGAGTCTCCAGGCTTAACATCTTCTCTATTAATTGCTGATGAAGCTATAAAGTGTTTATAATTGACTATATTTAATTAACTCAAATAAGCTTAAAAATGATTAAATGCACATTACTAAATTTGGCTGTTTCTGTAAGTTGGTTAATAAGCAGTTCTGTCGTTGCCCAAGCCCCACAGCAACCTCCCACTGTAGCAAATCCTATCAACAGAGCCATAGAGCAGAATGAACCTGTTCAAGAAATGCGAAATTTAGTACGCGATATCAGTAAATATGCTCGCCGTTTTAATCCTAATTTTGGAATTATCACGGAAGGCGGATTGGATATATTAGAAAAAGAAGATCCAGTTGATCCAACGCAAAGTTCACCTGCCAGAACCTATATGAAATCTTTTGATGGGATTAATATTTTAGGACTAAACTTTCATCCGCCTATAAAAGGTAAAGGCAAAATCATTACTGATAAGAAAACAAAAAAAACATTACTGAGGCTAGCCAATCTTGGAAAACAACGCGGCTTAAAAATATTTGTCACAGACTTTGCGGCAAATTTAAAAACCGCACAAAAATCTTATAATCTTAACTTAGCAAAAGGGTATATTCCATTTACGGCTAAGAGTGTTGGCGCAGATTATATTTTTAATAATATTTCAGATATTCTTTCTAGACCAATAAATGAAAATCCCAGAAACATTAATGGGCTCAAGAACGTTCAAAATTACCTTTACCTAACTGATTCATCTAGTTTTGACCGCCAACAAGATTTTGTCATTGGGGTCAGCAATACAAATTACGATCTCATAATTGTGGATGTTTTTCACAAAGGCCGCACACCATATAGTAAAGCTGCAGTTCAAGGTATGCAATTTAAAAAACTGGGGGCTCGCCGTCTTGTATTTGCCTACATGAATATAGGTGCAGCTGAAAATTACCGTTATTACTGGAGAGATAATTGGAGAGAGGGCGAACCTTCTTTCATCTCAGAATCAATTCCAGCCAACCCGGATAAACACTATGTAGAGTATTGGCAGGCCGGTTGGCGAAGAATAATAACTGGCAACACAAATTCGTATATTTATGGGATAATAAAACAAGGATTCGATGGCGTAATCTTAGGGGGCCTAGATAGCTCTAAGTTTTTCGAGAGTGGAGGCTAATCATAAACGTTAAGTTCGCATAGGAACGCTCACTGGATAACAAAACCCATTTGAGTTGAATCGCACTAATTCATATAACACATAACCTGGAATTCAACAGGATACATTAGAATCCAAATATTATTTATTAAATAAATTCGACCTAGTTAAATTAATCTTTTAATATGGTCACACCGGTGTATATTTCGCATTGACATAATCACGGTCTCCTATGTCACCTTCCGGAAAAATATCGCGTTCACTAACCCAAACTCGGGAATCATCATACATTTTCTCTGAATATTTATCAAAAACGATTCTTTCACCTGGCCCAAAATAGCGAAGATCCATCATTTCATGAAAGCGTTCTGGGAATTCTTCTTTGTAATAGTGCGTGTAAAGTTCGGGCCTTAAATCAATATCAAACTGAGCTTTTCGGAGAGCACTATAGTATTTTTTTATATCGTCAGGGTCCGGGTCACCCGTAATCATGCCGGCCATCATAAATGTTGTATCAACAATTTTTTTAAATCCTAGCTGTTCTAAAAAATAATACGGACCACTAAATAAACTGCACGCAGAGATTTCTCCATCGATAAGTTTTTCCATTCTTGCAAATAATAACCCGTCACTAAAAGATAAATTAATTTGGTCTGGCTCAAGAAACTGTTCAAGCGCTTGTATTGTTGAGTAATGACTCCCGGATTGATATCCAACGGATATGGGAGTATTCGCCAAGTCTTCTGGCTTATTAATTCCAGAATCTGGATGGACAAAAATTCCACAAGGAGAAATTGAATACGCATCAGTATATATCTGACCATGACCCGCAGATGCTGCAATGTTTACAGTCCAATGACAGGCTGAACTTACGTCACAAGTACGTCCCTTTTCAAAAGTTTGATAGGCGCCAATCTTATCGCCAAGATCATGGGCCTTAGCATTTTTTTTAGTCAATTGTTCGACATACTCAAAGTCTAAACCTTCCTCACTAAAATAACCTTTTTCTCCTGCAACCCATTCTTGCAAACGCATATGTGGTGCAATTAAGAATTTTTCCATCTGCTTCAAGCTCCCATCTAAATTTTTCAGCAATAAGACAAAGAATAATACTTATTGATACATAATTGAAATATATAATTAATATACCTATAATTCATTTCATGAATATCAATTCAATCGACTTAAATCTCATGATAGCATTCGATGCGCTGATTACTCTTCGACACGTCACTAAAGCTGGAGAAACAATTGGGCGAAGTCAGCCAGCCATGAGTAACGCTCTGGCTCGATTACGAACAGTTTTCCAAGATCAATTGTTAATAAAATCTGGCAACCATATGAAGCCAACGCCCAGAGCCTTGGAACTCCTTCCACAAATACAGCTCGCACTTAAGCACCTAGAAAATGCCATAAATAGTAATATAAAATTTAATCCTTCAGATACTAAACAAAATTTTGTAATTGCAATGGTTGAAAATGCTGCTTTTATTTTACTGCCTTTACTAACACCGTATTTATTTAAAAATGCACCCAATATAAAAATTGATATTATTGGCGTCACCAATATTCGAGGGGTCAAATTAGTTGAAACAGAGCGCTGTGATATGGCTATTGATCTCACACCCAAGACAGTTCCACGCCAAATAAAAAAAGTGCGCCTGTATAAAGAAACGTTTATTTGTATGACGAGGCCAGATCACCCCATTCTTTCGATGAAACCAACTCTCGAAAACTACCTCTCGTTTAAGCATATAGCGGTACATCCAAGTGAAAGTTCTGAAAGTAGCGTTGACAATGCACTGAAATCAATAGGACAATTTCGACATGTTGCTATTAAGTCGCCCTACTCATTAGTCGTTAACTTAATGATAAATGATTCAGATTTAGTTGCAACGTTACCTAAAAGAAATGCTTTATTTTTTTCAAGTAAACAAAACCTACCCACATTCGAAGTTCCATTTGGGATACCCGGTTTTGATGTGAACATGCTCTGGCATAGTAGTTTAAACGACGACCCTGCACATAAGTGGCTAAGAATGGTAGTTCAGAAAATAGCGACAAACATTTAATTTATATAACTAATAAGGCAAAATATTATATAAATTATAATAGACCAAGTTCTTTTAATTCGATCATCATTTCTGATGGCATATCAAGATCAAAATTAGCTGCCCCACCGTCTGGGGCATCTGCTGGTGATTCTTCAGGTTTCAAATACCGCCAACCTTGAAAGGGTTTCTGTGGACGAGGTTCCAGCAAAATATGGGATGGGTCAAGCTCAACTGCACAAAATTTTCTACCTTCTTCGTTCTTCATTTTTTCTATCCCAATGATCTTCTGGCGCACTCTGATTAACCTTTTAACCACCCAATAAATTGAACCGCCATCAATTAACTCATCAGTTCGCTTAGGCATATTGCGAGTAAAACTGTGAAGGCGCTTGCCATCAGTTAACGCCCTTCGCTCTGTTTGAATTTCTTTTAATTGAGATATGCTTTCGATCCGCACGGCCATGCGAAGGAGATTTACTGTCATCAATAATACCTAAAAAGATTTAAAATAATATCTTGTAGTATTCAACCTTATTAATATCTAAAGAACATTAATTTATTGAGATTGATACCAGTTTGGATCACGTTTTTCTAGGAATGCTGAAAATCCTTCTATTCCTTCTAAAGTATCTCTGCCACTTGCACTAATTGAGGCCAATCGATCAGCCAGTTTATCATTAAGTACTGAAACAGCAACTTCATTTAGAAGCCTTTTGGTATCGCTAACGGCTATCGGAGCACTTCGCAAGATAGCATCAATTATCGGTCTGGCAGCTTCATCTAACTTACCTACTGGGCAAATTTCATGGACTAAGCCAATTCTCTTTGCTTCTTGAACATTAAAAATTTCAGCTGTCATTGCATAACGGCGAGCGTGCCGAGCTCCCATGGCGGCTACTACTTGAGGAAGAATAGGGGCTGGCGTAACTCCAACTCGCACCTCAGTAATCGCAAAATGCGCATCTTCAGACGCAATGACTACATCGCAGCCAGAAGCATAACCTACTCCGCCGCCAAAACAGCCATTTTGAACCAAAGCTATGGTTGGGATTGGGATTTCAAATAACTTTCGCATGGCACCTGTGCTAAGCTCTGCACAGCGTTTCTTTTCTTTATCGTTTTCCTTAGCTAACACCTTAAACCAGTTTAAATCGGCACCCACAGAAAAATGCTTTCCAGCACCGCGCAAAATAATAGCACGCACTGCATTACTCGCCTCCAGTTCATCTAAAACCGACCTAAGTTTTGTCAGTAATTCTTCGTTATAACCATTAAATACATGAGGCCGATTCAATGTGATTTCAGCAATTCCATTTGGATTTAAGTGTTTTAAAACTACTGGTTCAGACATATTTTAAACTCCCATAAACTACCAGCCACCCGTTTGAAGCCATTCATCTACCATATTCAGCCGGTCATGGCCCCAAAAAGGTTCATCACCAACAAAAATGAAAGGTGAACCACAGACATTTCTTTTAATTGCTTCTTTATTTACTAATTTAAGTTTTTCTTTATAAAGATTGGAATTAATAGAGAGAATACATTCATCAAAATCCAATCGACATTCTGCAGCTAATTCAGCAACAATATTTTTAGACCGTATATCTAGGCCTTCGATAAAATATTTCTGATAGACAAGCAGTGCAAATTTTTTTGCCAAATCTGGATCCTTCTCATTAATCCAGTAAAATGCCCTACCAGCAGCTTGAGTTGCAACTGGAAAAAATTCTGGTAATGCCCACTCAACTTTATACCGTCTTGCCGTCCTCTCTATATCATATCTTGAATAACTCCATTTTAGTGTCTGTTCTATAAGCGGACTTTGTCCGTTTATCTTGAACACTGCTCCAAGCAAAAATGGCTTCCAAAAAACATCACAATCGTGTTTTTGGCCTATACGTTCTATACGATTAGCAGCAAGATATCCATATGGCGAGGAAAAATCAAAAAAAAACTCTATCGGATCAGGCAAATTATTCTCCTCTACCAATTAATACTAGAACCATCAAAATTAAAAAATTTTCCGTTATCAACTAGTTGCAAACTATCGATTACTCTTCGGATACCCGCAACACTTTCTACTGGTCCGAGGGCGGCTTCTGGGCCACCCATATCGGTTCGAACCCAGCCTGGAGAAATTACAATTGAGATAACACCCTTAACAGCAAGATCAACTGAAAGACTTTTATTTATTGAGTTTAAAGCTGCCTTCGAACTTCGATAAGCATATTGCCCTCCTGTATCATTAGCAGTGATGCTACCTAGCAGGCTCGATATGGAAACTATCATTTTTTTATCTGAGCTTGTAACTTGCGGGGTAAAGCTCTCAATAATCTTCAAAGGCGCAAGCACATTTATACGCAACATTTTGGCCCAAAGATCAAAATCAGTCTTGCGCAAACCTTTTTTATTCGGATCATAAATACCTGCATTGTTCAGCAAAACATCTATTTTCTCTGCCTGCAATATTTCAGAGGTTGCTTCAATTGCTGAAAAATCAGTAACATCCAGTGGGAGTATTGTAATATCTCCTCTAATTTGAATCAGTTTGCTTGCTAATGTAGGTTTGCGGCAGGTTGCTATCACTCTCCAATTGTCAGCAGCATACTGGCGAGCAAATTCCAAACCTAGACCCCGATTAGCTCCCGTTATTAAAACTGTAGGCATTTTTCCCCTAACAAAGCTATATTATTCGCTCTACCGCGACAGCAGTTCCTTCACCACCCCCAATACATAAAGAAGCGACTCCTTTTGTCATATTATATTTTTCCAGGGCGTTTAAAAGAGTAACTAAGATTCGAGCTCCCGAGGCACCTACAGGATGTCCCAACGCGCACGCCCCGCCATGAACGTTTACTTTATCCGGAGATAAATCTAAGTCGTGCATTGCAGCCATTGTGACAACAGCAAAAGCTTCATTAATCTCATAGAGATCAACATCATCTTTATCCCAATCAGCTTTATTAAGAACCTTTTTTATTGCACCGATTGGAGCCGTAGTGAACCGTTCAGGTTCTTGAGCATGGCTTGCATGTGCATGAATAATAGCCAGTGGAGAAAGTTTCCTCTTTTCTGCTTCAGATTTGCGCATAAGTATAAGTGCCGCCGCACCATCAGATATTGAGCTTGAATTTGCGGCTGTAACAGAACCATCTTTGGCAAAAGCGGCTCTTAACGTTGGAATTTTTTCTGGAAGAGCATTTCCAGGCTGCTCATCTGTACTAACAATGGTATCGCCTTTGCGGGTTTTTACCGTGACTGATACTATCTCTTTTTTAAAGGTACCATCATCAATTGCTATTTGAGCTCGCTTTAAAGATCTCAAGGCAAACTCATCTTGAGCTTTACGAGTAAATTGATAGAGTTTGGCAGTTGCCTCAGCATAAACCCCCATCAAGGTTCCTTTTTCAAAAGCATCTTCAAGTCCATCTAAAAACATATGATCTTTTACTTCACCATGCCCCATGCGCATACCACCTCTAACATTCGGTAATAAATAAGGCGCATTAGTCATACTCTCCATTCCGCCAGCTACCATAATATCGTGTGAACCAGCAAGAATACTATCGCATGCAAACATTACAGCCTTCATACCAGAGCCACACATTTTATTTATCGTTGTTGCACCAATATGCACGGGAATTCCGGCCCCAATAGAAGCTTGCCGGGCGGGCGCTTGACCTTGACCAGCTGACAAAACAACACCCATCACCACATCATCGACGTCATTAACCGTTAATTTAGCTTTATTAATAGCTCCAGCAATTGCAATAGATCCAAGATCTGGTGCACTAACTGTGCCAAGATCACCACCTAACCCCCCCATAGGAGTTCTCGCAGCGCCAACAATAACAATGGGATCAGAATTCATGATTATGCCTTTACATATAAATAGACGAACTAATTATCGATTTTTACATGGTATCTTCTAGTTTGTAAAAAAAACTTTAAAAAGTAAAAGTTAATTCAATGACAAATACCATAACAGGCAATATTAGAATAGCTCTTAAAATATATGTCTATTCCTACCAATTCACATCATTTGAATATCACCATTAGCTTTTCCCAGAACTTAGACCCTTCAAGTTATTTTATTTTTATTCTAATTAATGGATCAGTGTTATTCGTATATAATTAAAACCATTATTAATTGAACTAGAGTAATAAACCGGCAGCTAAACCAAGAAACACATAAAATCCGACAAGATCGGTAATTGATGTTAAAAACGCACTGGAAGCGACCGCTGGATCAAAGCCTATACGATGTATTAAAATTGGTAATGAGCTGCCCACTAATCCAGCAACAATTAAATTCAGGCCAATTGCAAGGGCAATAACGCCGCCAAGCGCCGGGCTCCCAAACCAAACCCATGCGACAATACCTATAATAATTGCAAATATGACACCGTTTAAAATACCAACAGCAACTTCTTTGCCTATGGTGCGGTAGGCATTCGACATAGTTAGCTCCTTCATTGCAATAGCACGAACCGCAACAGTCAATGTCTGCACACTCGCAGTTCCTCCCATTGCAGCGACAATTGGCATCAGAATCGCTAAAGCCACCATCTCTTCAATTGTACCAGCAAAAAAACTAATGACATAAGCTGCTAAAATTGCGGAAATCAAATGAATGAATAACCAAGCAAAACGCGATTTTGCAGTATCAATTACAGCCGAATACAGATCATCTTCTTCACCAACGCCTGCCAATCGCATAATATCTTCTTCATGTTCTTCATAGATAACATCAACAATATCATCTACAGTTATCACTCCTACGAGCCGGCCAACTCCATCCACCACCGGCGCTGAAATCAAATCTCTTTGTCGGAACAAGAACGCAACCTCTTCCTGATCCATATCTGCCGGCACAATCTTGATGTGCTTGCGCATAACATCTATCAGAGGCACCCCTATATTCGTCCGCATCATCCTACTTAACGGCACCGTTCCAACAGGATTTTGCGATGAATTGATAAGAAAAATATCAAAAAAATCTGCCGGCAAATCTTTACTGTCCCGCATGTAGTCAATGGCTTCCCCAACAGTCCATTCCTGCGGTACTGCAACAACCTCTCGCTGCATTAGTCTTCCCGCACTATCTTCAGGGTACGACAGTCCTTCTTTGATTAGCGAGCGTTCATTCTCTGGAAGTGAGCCTAGAACCTCCAGCTGTACATCAGCATCAAGTTCTTCAACAACCTCAATGGCATCGTCAGTTTCTAAACCAGCAACTACTTCGGCTAATTGCGGAATACCAAGTTGATCAATTACACGCTCACGGATAGTTTCATCTAATTCGGCTAAAATATTTTGATCAAAATCACTTCTTAGTGCCTCAACAAGCTCTTCACGCCGCAAATGTGCCAGATTCTCAAGCAAATCAGCGAGATCAGCGTAATGGAGCGATCGCACCATGCTAATGGCATCATCAGTTTGATTTTGATCAAGAGCTAAGTTTATGGAAGAGACAAATTCAGGTGTTATTTCTCTGCCAGGACCAGTATCCATAGCCCCAGTATCCGTCCCTTTTCTCACAGAGCTAACTCTCCATGATCCTGATTTTGCGCTTCAACCACCGCAACAGCGGTCATATTCATAATCCCACGCGCAGTGACACCTTCAGCAAGTATATGTGCAGGCTGGTTCATACCTAAAAGCATCGGACCAACTGCAAGGCCATCGGCAAGTATTCTCACCAAATTATACGAAATATTTGCTGCGTCTAGAGATGGCATTACCAACAAATTAGCAGAACCAGCAAGAGTAGAATCATTAACAAGCTTATCCCTTAAAGCGTCCGATAATGCGGCATCCGCATGCATTTCACCATCAACCTCAAGATCTGGGTCAAGTTTTCGAATAAGCTCAACTGCATCACGCATTTTTCGCGCGGTTGGGCGATTAGAACTCCCAAAATTAGAGTGAGATAGTAAGGCAGCTTTAGGCTCAATCCCAAAGCGCCTAATATTTTGAGCCGCTAAGACAGTAGTATTTGCAATTTGTTCAGCACTTGGACCGGGGTTTACATAAGGGTCCACCCAGAAAAAAGTACCCTTTGACATTATCAACATACTCATAGCAGCAGCTCGATTCACATCCGGTTTCAGCCCTATAATTTTAAATAAATGGGGAAGGTGCTCTGTATAGCGGCCCGTAGCTCCACAAATCATCGCATCAGCCTCTTTGCGCTTCACCATCAAAGCTGCGATAACCGTATTATTTATTCGCACAGTGGTCCGAGCTTCATTAATTGATGTGCCACTTCGACTTGATAAGGAGTGGTACAACTCCCAGTATTCGCGATAGCGTTTATCATTTTCTGGATCCACTAACTCAAAATCATTATCAATTTTTAACCTTGATCCTAGCTGTTCAATTCGCAACTTAACGACACTTCGACGCCCAATAAGTATGGGCTTAACAATACCCTCATCAACACAATTTTGAACGGCTCTCAATACCCGCTGAGACTCTCCTTCTGCATACACAATTCTCTTAGGATCAGACTTAGCTTGATCAAAAACTGGCTTCATTACGAAGCCGGAACGAAACACAAACTCATGTAGCGTTTGATGATAGACATCAAAATTTTCGATTGGTCGAGTAGCAACACCGGAACTCATCGCGGCTCTCGCAACTGCAGGAGCAATTTCCGCCAGCAAACGTGGATCGAATGGTTTTGGGATGAGATACTCAGGTCCAAATGACAATTCTTGTAAACCATAGGCTTGAACCACAGTTTCATCAGATTCAGCTTCTGCTAATTTAGAGAGGGCATGCACACAAGCCATCTTCATTTCATCATTAATAATTGTTGCCCCAACATCAAGAGCGCCTCTAAATAAAAATGGAAAACATAATACATTATTAACTTGATTTGGATAATCACTGCGCCCAGTAGCCATAATTACATCATCACGAACGTTTTTAGCTATTTCTGGGCGAATTTCTGGTTCGGGATTAGCAAGGGCAAAAATGATCGGACGAGGAGCCATACCTTTGACCATTTCGGACTTCAGAACACCGGGTGCAGAAAGACCTATAAAAACATCTGTTCCGTCAATAATCTCTCCTAATTTTCGTGCGCCTGTATTCTGGGCATATTTTATATTATAATCATTTATTTCTTCAGTCCGCCCTTCATAAATTACACCGGCAATATCACAAACAAATACATTCTTTTTATTAAGACCAAGCTTAACTAACAAATCAAGACACGCTAAAGCGGCTGATCCAGCACCAGAGCAAACTAGTTTAATATCATCTAAATTTTTACCAACAATTTTAAGGCCATTAACAACTGCCGCGGCAACAATAATTGCCGTCCCATGCTGGTCATCATGCATCACGGGAATATTCATACGCTCTTTTAATGCAGCTTCGATTACAAAGCATTCTGGGGCTTTGATATCCTCTAGATTAATGCCACCAAATGTTGGCTCCAATGCGGCAACAATTTCGATAAATTTTTCTGGATCACTTTCATCTATTTCAATATCAAAAACATTTATGCCCGCAAAAGTCTTGAACAACCCAGCCTTACCTTCCATTACTGGTTTAGCCGCTAAAGCTCCAATATTGCCAAGTCCTAGGACTGCAGTCCCATTGGAAATCACCCCAACAAGATTAGCTCGCGATGTGAGATTACTAACCTCTGAAGGGTCTTCTGCAATCAATAAGGATGCTGCCGCCACACCTGGTGAATACGCTAGGGATAAATCATGCTGATTTGCCAAAGGTTTCGTTGGGACAACCTCAATTTTACCCGGTATCGGGTTGCGATGATAATCTAATGCTTCTAAGTCAAGTTTATCTGCCAAAATCACAATCCTCAAATTAAAATTATTAATAAAAAAAATATTCATCGAACCAACGGTTCTATCTAGATCTAGTCAAAATGCTTACCTTATACTTTGAAATATTATTTTTCATGAATCCATATTATAAATAGATACCCTTTAAAAGGATAGTGATAAGGGAAAAATAATAAGGCTTTTTTTATTATTGAGACAATGGCCAAAATGGTATGTTGATCAGGCGTGTTGCCCAGCAACAAACCCTGATGACCACGCCCATTGGAAATTATAACCCCCAAGATGACCGGTTACGTCAACAACCTCACCTATAAAAAATAGCCCAGGAACGTCTCTTGCCTGCATTGTTTGCGACGAGAGATCGTTGGTATCAACTCCCCCTAGAGTAACCTCAGCCGTTCTATAACCTTCAGTACCAACAGGCTCTATTTGCCAGGCATTTACTAAAATCCCAAGATCTCTAATTTTTTTATTATTTATGTCACCAAGGCGACCCGTTGCATCTGCTAGGAGAGCTAATTCAGTGGCCAATCTTTTTGGTATCAACTCTGCAAGACATTTTACAATATCAGTTTTTGGTTTATTACCCTTAGCATCAAGTAAGTGCTGAGTGGCATCGTTATTCGGTGCTAGGTTAATTAAAATTTGCGTTCCGGTTTGCCAATAGGAAGAAATCTGCAAAATTGAGGGCCCACTGATGCCACGATGGGTGAAAAGCATTCCATCTGAAAAAGTAGCACGATTGTAAGCAACAGAAGCGTCCAGCGATAAACCTGATAATGTTTTCCATCGATGAAGGCTCTTCTCACCAAAAACTAACGGCACCAATCCAGGACGTGGTCTCAGAATGTTAACACCAAATTTTCGCGCAACATCATAACCAAATCCCGACGCACCAATTTTTGGAATTGATAGTCCGCCGCTAGCAATGACCAGCGACTGGGAATACCATAGCGTATCATTAGTTGTAATACTAAAACCCGGAGCACGTGAGCTAATCATTCTTATTTGATTCTCCATGCAAATTACAACACCGAGTTTATTGCATTCCAATTTCAACATATCGATTATATTTTGAGCCGAATGGTCGCAAAAAAGTTGGCCATGTTTTTTCTCATGATGAGGGATTTTATGTTTATCAACCAAGTCAATAAAATCAAATTGGCTGTATTGATCAAGAGCCGACTTACAAAAATGTGGGTTTGCTGATAAAAAATTCTCAGGCGCTGTGTATAGGTTTGTAAAATTGCAGCGCCCACCCCCAGAAATACGTATTTTTTCAGCGAATTTAGCAGCATGATCTAATACCAAAACACTGCGGCCGCGCTTACCAGCTTCAATTGCACACATCAATCCGGCAGCGCCTGCTCCAATCACCACCACATCAATATTTTTCGCCATGTAGAAATCCCCAAGCTCACCCATTCTACTCAAGCCATTATAGGTGACGCTCTTTAAACAAATTGTAAAACTTAGTTCAATTTGCCAAAGTATTATAGCAATGTGACTAAAATTATAATCACCTTCAACCAAAAGCACATAAAATATACGCATGCTGGCTATGGTGAATTCCCTACAATCTTACACCACACACGCTATCTGCAGACACAATAACATTTTAAGTATTCAAAATCAGTGAATGGTGCGGACGAGAAGACTCGAACTTCCACCCTCTTGCGAGGACAGCGACCTCAACGCTGCGCGTCTACCAGTTCCGCCACGTCCGCACTAATAGAACATTGAACATTAGGAACTCAATGTTTAAGTGTGGGGGATAGCAAATCGCTTAAGCCTAATCAAGCAATCATAAGCCTTAATTCTCATAACTGTTGAATAATAGTGTTTGAGGTAATAAACCAACAGTAAGGATGATTTATATGAGAGATAAAAAAAAGAAATTTAAGATTGAGTGTAAAACTACCGGTGGGCTTCTCAATTATGAAAAAGCTCTCGCTGCCATGGAAGCTCGCGTAGCCGGAATACACGAAGGGTATCAAAATGAGCTTCTTTGGTTTGTGGAACATCCCCCGCTCTATACTGCTGGGACCAACTCGAATAAAAATGATCTTCTCAATCAAACCCGATTTCCCGTGCACAAGGTCGGTCGAGGAGGTCAATATACCTATCATGGCCCAGGTCAGCGCGTAGTCTACACCATGCTGAACCTAAAAATTCGAGGTGCAGATATCCACCAATATGTGAGGAATCTGGAGAGCGTCGTAATTGAGACTCTCGCCGAGTTTAATGTCATTGGAGAACGCAGAAAAGGGCGCGTCGGGATATGGGTTAAAGATAATAAGACCGAAAAAAAAATAGCTGCTATTGGCATTCGTGTCCGCCATTGGATAGCGTTCCATGGCATATCACTTAACGTCAATCCGAATTTAGAACATTTTTCAGGAATAGTACCTTGTGGAATTTCTGGCTATGGAGTTACCTCATTAGAAGAACATAAAGTTAAATGTACTATGAGCGAGGTGGATAATATTTTAAAAAAACATTTCCTAAAAACATTTAATTTAAATAATTAACACAAAATTATGAAAATAAATAATTGGTATGTAAAAGGTATAGTCTTTTATAAAAACTAATCTCCAACGCTCATAAAAGAAAAAATATGAATTACAATGTTGGAATTTTTTTAAACCCAGCCTTCACATTAATTTTTTCATAGTCAAAAGTCATAAAAGTCACTAATGCAGCAGAAGGACCTTGATATAACGCTTCAACCATTTCATCTATTTTTTTCTGATTTTCACAGAATATGGCTTCAACAGAGCCATCCATTCGATTTCTAACCCAACCTGACAAACCAAGGCTTGTTGCATACTCAACCGTCCAAATGCGATAACAAACACCTTGCACACGCCCAGTTATTCTCACACGGATCGTTATTTTATTCATACATCATTTAAGCTCTAAAATAATCTGTCCCACTTCCAAACTATCACCAGGCTCAAAGTATATTTTAGCAATAACACCTTCCCTCTCAGAAAAAAGCTGGTTCTCCATTTTCATCGCCTCCACAACAGCTAGAGCATCACCAATCATAACCTCATCACCGACAGAGACATCAAGAGAAACCAAAAGTCCGGGCATTGGTGAAAGCAACTGTTTAGATGTATCAGCAAGCTTTCTTTTTGGCATCCGATTGAGTAATTCAGCCGCTAAAGACGATATAATACGAATTTCCCCTTGATAACCAGCATGGCGCATAAGAAACCCCTTGCCCGTTCTTTCCATCCGCATGCATACTTCTTCACTATTAATAAGGCCATAAAACAAAGAACGACCTGGCCTCCACTCCGACTCAATGACATAGTTCCTACCATCAGTATGAACCTCGACAGTTGAGCTTTCGGAAACTGCTATTCGTATTGGGTGACTTTCATTATTTAGAATTGCTATCCAATTGTCACCAAATTGATATTTCTCTCGCTTAAGAACGCCACCTGCAATCTCACTCCCAGTAATTTTATTACTGCGCTCAACCTCTCGACGATGCATCATCGCGGCAACAGATATCAACATTCCAAAATCTTTGTGCGCAGTCTCCTCCGGAACAAATCTTTCACCAAATTCTTCAGCAATAAAGTTAGTTGTCAACTCACCAGTACTAAAACGAGGATGAGCCATTACTGCTGACAAAAACCCTAAATTATTGCCAACCCCTCGAATATAGTACTCCTCAAGTGAACGCTGCATATGGATAATTGCTTCTTCACGAGTATCTCCGCTGGTTACTAATTTTGAAATCATTGGGTCATAAAACCGAGTAATTTCATCGCCTTCATTTACTCCACCATCTATGCGAACATGTTTGCTTGTACCAAACACATTACTAACAGGTTCGCGGTATTCAATTAGACGCCCGGTAGCTGGCAAAAACCCGCGTGTTGGATCCTCGGCATATACTCGAGCTTCAATTGCCCAACCATCAATTTTTATGTCAGCTTGCGAAAATGCTAGCGTTTCACCAGAGGCCACCTTGATCATCTGTTCAACAAGATCGAGGCCCGTAACTAACTCTGTAACAGGGTGCTCAACCTGGAGACGAGTGTTCATTTCGAGAAAATAAAAATGTTTATTTTCATCAACTATAAACTCCACCGTTCCAGCAGACTGATAACCTACAGCTGTTGCTAAGGCTACGGCTTGTTCACCCATATCGGCACGCATAACTTCATCTACAAATACACTAGGTGCCTCTTCAATAACTTTCTGATGGCGTCGTTGAATCGAACATTCCCGTTCACCTAAATAAACACAATTACCATGGCTATCAGCTAAAATTTGTATTTCAATATGGCGCGGATTTATGATAAATTTTTCAATAAATATACGATCATCACCAAAACTTTTAACAGCTTCTGCCGTCGAAGCACGCAAACCCTCCTCTATTTGGCTCTCTTGTTTAACCATCCGCATGCCCTTGCCACCACCACCCGCAGACGCTTTTAAAATAACTGGGTAACCAATTTTTTTTGCTATCTCTTTTGCCTCTTCAACCGTTGTAACGGCTTCAGTATGACCAGGAACAATCGAAACTCCTGCTTTTTCAGCAAATAACTTTGATTTTATTTTATCACCCATAACGCGTATCGCGTTTACTTTAGGTCCAATAAAAATTATACCAGTTGCATCTAACCGTTCAGCAAATTCAGCATTTTCCGAAAGAAATCCATACCCTGGATGAACTGCATCTGCACCGGATTCATCGATAGCATTCATGATTGCCCCGATATTCAAATAACTATCTGCTGCCGATGCTGGACCAATGCAAATAGCATCACTAGCCATGTCAACATGAAGAGCATTTTGATCGGCTTCCGAATAAACTGCTATTGTTTTGATGCCTAATTGACGCGCAGTTCGGATAACTCTACAAGCAATTTCACCCCTATTAGCTATCAGTATAGTATTAATCATTAAAATTCCAAATACAGTCTAATTCTGCTGTCTACAATATCTTAGATAAATAATCATTAAACGTACAAATAAATTTGTATTATATTTTCTAAATCATTGCTAATAAGGGGTTTATGCGCTGGATACTCTTTTAGATTCCCATATTATTTAATAGTAGAATGAAAATTAAATACAAGTACATAACTGTTTACATTAGAAAAATCACTATTACATAATGTGCGCAATTATAGACTTTGCCAGCAATTGAACTAAATGTAATATATTTGCAGTGGAATGTAACATTAATGTAAAAATGTTACCATTGTATTTATTTACTCGCCGCGCTTAAGTCGTCGGTCAAATAGACCCTACATGTTAGGATTATTTTCTAAAATAGGTAAATTATATATGTACTTATATAATTGAGGCAGACTTGATCTAGAATCTTAAGGCTCATATTAATTACATATACAAGAGCTTCAATTCTTTATACCACCATCTTAAAATATATTAATTTTCCAACAACTAAAATTGGAGAGCAGATTAAAAATTTATTTTTTTTCTTCACCAATTGCTCCTGATTCTCTAATATCCCTAATCTCTTTATCAGAGTATTGCAAAACATCGCACAAAATTTCTTGCGTATGTTCACCGAGTAGCGGAGACCTCACAACCTCAACTGGGGAATCTGATAGCTTAACGGGGTTTCCTACCGATAGATATTTTCCACGCTCAGGATGTTCAACCTCAACAATAGTACCTGTCGCGCGCAAAGACTGCTCTTCAGCCAGCTCTTTGAAGGAAAGAATGGGCCCAACAGGTATACCGTATTCATTGCATATATCCATAACTTCAAATTTTGTTTTTGTCATCGTCCATTCTTCGATAGCGCCAAAAACTTCATTTAGACGTGGCAATCTGGACTTTGGTGTTGCGTAATTTGGATCCTCCTTCCATTTCGGTTTTCCAATAATATCGCAAATACTTTTCCAAACAGCCGCTTGAGTAATAAAATAGGTATAGGAATCTGGGTCTTTTTTCCATCCTTTACACTTAAGAATGCGGCCAGGTTGCCCACCACCAGAGTCGTTCCCAGCCCGAGGAGTAGCCTCACCAAAAGGAACATTCTCGCCAAATTGAGAATATTCTTCTAAAGGCCCTGTGGCTAATCTTTGTTGATCACGCAATTTAACGCGGCATAAATTTAGCACACCATCTTGCATCGCCGCAGATACTTTTTGACCTTTGCCGGATTGCTCTCGGTGAAACAATGCGGTCACAATACCGAACGCAAGATGTAATCCAGTCCCAGAATCTCCTATTTGCGCACCAGTTACCAATGGAACATCACCAAGCATACCAGTCGTAGATGCAGCTCCGCCAGCACACTGAGCTATATTCTCATAAACCTTACAATCCTCATAAGGTCCAGGACCAAAGCCTTTAATGGAAGCCAATATCATCCTTGAATTAAGTATTTGAATTTTTTCCCAAGAAAATCCCATACGATCTAGGGCACCGGGTGCAAAATTTTCGACTAATACGTCACAAGTCTTGATCAATCGCACTAGTACTTCTTTTCCTGTTTCATTTTTTGTATTTAATTCAATGGATCGTTTATTGTGGTTTAACATAGTAAAATAAAGTGAATCTGCATCCGGCACATCACGCAACTGTCCTCTGGTGGCATCACCAATCCCAGGCCGCTCGACTTTTATGACATCGGCCCCAAACCACGCTAAAAGCTGAGTGCACGTTGGACCCGATTGGACATGTGTAAAGTCGAGCACCTTAATTCCTTCTAAAGCTTTGCCCATGACACCTTTCTCCTTTTAAGAGTTAATTCTATTTTTTTTGCTAACAATACTTTGCGGGTTTAGATTTCCAATCCGACCACTCTCAGTTCCTGCGGCTTCATCGATCACAGCGTTCACCAAAGTTGGTTTTGCAGAGTCAATTGCCGCGTTAACCGCCTGGCTTAGCTCATCAGGCGAAGAGACATTAACGCCTACACCCCCAAACGCCTCCATCATTTTATCGTAGCGAGCGCCCTTAACGAATACTGTAGTTGCAACTTCAGAGCTTGCCCCAGGATTCACGTCCGTCCCTCTATAAATACCACCATTATTAAAAACGACGACACATATTGGGAGATTATATCGACATATAGTCTCAATTTCCATACCAGAGAACCCAAACGCGCTATCACCTTCAATGGCTAAAACAGCTTCTCCAGTCTCAACCGCTGCTGCTATCGCTGTACCCATCCCAACGCCCATAACGCCCCAGGTGCCAACATCCAGGCGTTTACGTGGTTGATACATATCAATGATACTTCTCGTAAAATCGAGTGTATTAGCGCCCTCGTTAACTAATATCGTTTCTGGCCTTTCTTTAATAATTTTACGCAACGATCCTAATGCACCGTGATAGTCCATTGGAACATTATTATTTTGTAACCGCGAAGCCATACGAGCAACATTACTTTCTACCTTATCACGAATTAAATTGGTCCACCCCTCAGATGGTAACACCCACTTCTTTTTGCTCATAGCTTTAAGCATAGCTGACACACACGAGCCTATATCGCCAACTACTGGAGCTACAATCTCTACATTACTATCCATCTCTCGAGGCTCAATATCGATATGTATAAATTTTTTCTGCTGATTACCCCAAGACTTTCCTTTCCCGTGTGACAACAGCCAGTTAAGGCGAGCACCAATTAGCATCACTACGT
>CAJQSN010000051.1 GCA_905614355.1 uncultured Rhodospirillales bacterium
TGCTCCCACCGAGAGAATACAAGACTGTGGTGGATTGATGATCGAGGTGAATTGTTTTACTCCATACATACCTAAATTAGAGATAGTGAAGCCTCCACCCTGGAACTCCTCCGGTGACAGCTTGTTGTCTCGGGCCCGAAGAGCCAGGTCTTTCATTTCAATAGAAATTTTGGCTAGACCCTTTTGGTCTGCGTGACGAATAATTGGCGTAATTAGACCATTAGGTGTAGCCACAGCAACAGACACATCAATGTCATCGTATTTCAAAATAGCAGGCTCAGTCCACGATGTGTTTACACTCGGCACTTTGCGCATAGTTAACGCGGTCGCTCTTACAATAAAATCATTAACTGATATCTTGTAACTTTTATCATTTTTTGGTGACCTACTATTGAGGTCTGCGCGCATTTCTAATAAGTGGTCAATAATGCAATCGACAGTAACCGTATAAGACGGAATATCTCGAGAACTTGTTGTTAAGCGATCAGCTATAACTTTTCTAATACTCGAATTTGGGATTTCCGTATAACTCCCACCAGCAGGCAATATTGCAGGCATAGGGGAAGAAATATTTGAAGTGTTTTGGCTAATCACCTCAGAAACCTGAGCAACCCTAACAGTCGAGGCAGTCTCAATATCATTTTTTACAATTCGCCCGTGTGGCCCAGTCCCTTTAATTATATTCAAATTAATACCGGCATCTTTGGCAAGCCGTTTTGCCAGTGGGCTTACGAATATCCTCTGCTCACTATCAGAAATCTCTGCGTGGCCACCAGCTGAAAAATTAGATCTTAAAACAGGAGAGTTCATCTTGATCCCTATTCTTTATAACATACGGTTTTTACCGCTGTTATTATCTTTTCAATGTTAGGAAGTGCCGCAGCTTCAAGGTTTTTAGCATAAGGCATGGGAACATCTTCTCCGCATACTCTGACCAATGGAGCATCTAAATAGTCAAACGCATGCTCCATACTTATCGCTGCAATTTCAGAGCCTATACCCGCGACAGGCCATCCTTCTTCGACGCTAATTACCCTGTTGGTCTTCTTTATTGAGTTGACAATCGTCTCAACATCCAAAGGCCGGATTGTTCTAAGGTTTATTACTTCGGCGCTAATTCCCTCTTCAGCAAGCGCTTTAGCCGCTTCAAGTGCAAGTCCCACCATGATGGAAAAAGAAACTATTGTTACATCTGTACCTTCCCTCTCAATTTTGGCTTTTCCGATTGGCACTATAAATTCTTTATCATCCGGAATATTAAAAGTCTGACCATAAAGGATCTCATTTTCTAAAAAAATTACCGGATTAGGATCCCTTATGGCAGATTTCAACAATCCCTTTGCGTCCTCTGATGAATAAGGGGCTAAAACTTTTAGACCTGGAACGTGTGCATACCAACTTGCAAAACATTGAGAATGCTGGGCCGCTACACCGGCTGCAGCTCCGTTTGCACCGCGGAACACAATTGGGCAACCCATTTGCCCACCTGACATATATAAAGTTTTGGCCGCAGAATTAATTAAATGATCCATAGCCTGCATAGCAAAATTAAAAGTCATGAATTCAACAATTGGGCGCAAACCACCAAAAGCCGCGCCTACACTAAGCCCGGTGAAACCATGCTCAGTGATAGGGGTATCAATAACACGTTTTTCCCCAAACTCTTCTAGGAGGCCTTGAGATATTTTATAGGCACCTTCGTATTCCGCAACTTCCTCTCCTATCAGGAAAACTGTTTCGTCATGCCGCATTTCTTCTGCCATTGCATCCCTGAGAGCTTCTCGTACGGTTATTGATTTGCCTGATTTCAAACTACTGCCTTCATTTAGAGGGTCCTTCATTGGAGAAACGGGCTCAACACCAGGCTTCTGAGGTTGGGCCGATGCTGTAGGTGCATTTGCCTCTTGTGGCACCTGTTTTTCAATGGATGTTAAATCTTCACCCTCTGCAGCTATTAGGGCTATCGGCGTATTTACTGCAACACCCTCAGTCCCTTCCACTATTAATATTTTAGCTAACACACCATCGTCAATGGCTTCGAGCTCCATAGTTGCTTTGTCAGTTTCAATTTCTGCGATAAGATCTCCGGACCGAACAATATCACCTTCATTCATTAACCATTTAGCGAGCGTTCCTTCTGTCATTGTTGGTGATAACGCAGGCATAAGTATTTGATTAGCCATCTAACTCTCTTTTCGTTTATTATATTTCTATAAGAATGTCTGTGTATAATTCCGAAATATCGGGCTCAGGGCTCTCTTGGGCATAATCAGCAGCATTGGAAACTAACTTCTTAATATCACTATCAATTTTTTTCAGACCTTCTTCATCTGTTGCCTTTGAATCTAGTACATATTGTCGAGCCCGATCAATAGGGTCACGTTCGGAACGAACCTTACTAACCTCTTCTCTACTTCGATATCTGGCTGGATCAGACATAGAATGACCACGGTAACGATAGGTTTGCATACCTAAAATGAAAGGGCCTTTGCCAGAGCGCGCATGTTCCAATGCTTTTGCTCCTGCTTCTTTAACAGCCAAAACATCCATCCCATCTACGCTAACTCCCGGTATGCCAAAGGCTTCTCCCCTGGAGAATAGTTCTTGGTTAGACGACGCACGCTTGACAGAAGTTCCCATCCCATAACGATTATTCTCAATAACGTACACGACAGGTAAGTTCCATAGTGACGCCATATTGAAAGATTCAAATACTTGACCTTGATTAGACGCACCATCACCAAAATAAGCCATACAAACACCGCCATCTTTTTTATACTTATGGGCAAATCCTAAACCTGTTCCTATTGGCACTTGAGCGCCAACAATTCCATGCCCACCAAAGAAATTTTTTTCCCGGCTAAACATATGCATGGAGCCGCCTTTGCCTTTAGAATAACCACCGCTCCTTCCTGTTAATTCTGCCATCACGCCTTTTGGATCCATATTACTCGCCAGCATGTGGCCATGATCACGGTAACTTGTGATAACCGTATCAATTTCTCTATTTGCAGCGGCTTGCATCCCAACAACAACTGCTTC
>CAJQSN010000052.1 GCA_905614355.1 uncultured Rhodospirillales bacterium
AAATGAATACCCCGCATTACTATCAGAGGGGTTTGAGACATTTTTAGCATGTGTTTATGGCTTTGTTCTTTCTGTAGTCATTGGGATACCAATTGCTGTATTGATGACGGACTCAAAACCACTAAATCTTATGTTTTATCCTCTATTAATTGCTACACAATCTGTACCAAAGGTCGCAATTGCGCCTATACTATTAGTCTGGTTTGGGACGGGAATTGAATCGAAATTAGCGATAGCATTTTTTATTTCTTTTTTCCCAATGATTGTTGATACTGCAACGGGTCTTCGTGCAACCCCTAAAGAGTTGTTAGAGTTAGCTCGATCCTTAAAGTGTAGTTACTTCCAAATTTTTATTAAAATCAGATTTCCTTCAGCCTTACCCCATATTTTTTCAGGCGCGAAAGTTGCCATTACACTGGCCGTAATAGGTGTTGTGATTGGCGAATTTGTTGGGGGATCTGATGGGCTGGGAAGCTTGTTGATGGTTGCTAATTCACAAATTAACGCTCCTTTAGCATGGGCTGCACTCGTCTTTCTTAGTTTTCTTGGAATTTTTTTATATATTTTGGTAGTTTTAGCTGAAAACTTATTAATTCCCTGGAATAATATAAATTCAAAATAAAAAAAAGAAAAGGGGAAATGGTCATGGATCCATTAGAGTTGTTAAGTAAATTTTCCGAAGCAATTCAGTCCAAAAATATAGAAATTATAGACTTATCCCATACTCTTGGTCCAAATACACCCATGATAAAAGTACCTAAAGGGCATGGAAAAAATCCGCCTCCAGTTAGCCTCGAATATATATCAAACTATGCGGATGATGGTGGATTTTCAAGATGGAGTACATTAACTACCGCAGAACATGCGGGGACTCATTTTGATACACCAAGTCATTGGATATCAGGGCAAGATTTTGCCGATGGTAATACAGAGACAATTGCGGTGGATCGTTTTATAGCACCAGCCTGTGTTCTAGATTATTCTCATGAAGTAAAAAAAAATCCAGATTTTATTCTGACTAAAGATCATATTATAAAGTGGGAAGATGAGAACGGTATTATCGAATCTGGGAGTTGGGTTCTTTTTCAAAGTGGCTGGAGTGAACGTTTTGAGGACCCAGATGCATTTCTCAATATGGATGCTAACGGTTGCCATTCGCCTGGTCCCGACCCCAAAGCAGTCAAATTGATGATTGAACGCAATGTATGTGGTTTTGGCACAGAAACTATTGGTACTGATTACGGCGCTGCTTCAAAGTTTGATCCGCCTTTTCCACTTCATTACTTTATGCACGGTGCAAATAAATTTGGTCTAGCTAGTTTAAATAATCTCGATAAATTACCTCCAAAGGGGAGTGTCATTATTACTCCTCCGTTAAAAATAGTAAAGGGTAGCGGTAGTCCCTTGAGGGTTTTGGCTTTAATTCCCAACTCTTAGGATGAGTTTTGAGAAGATTTTTTTATCTAATATAAATAGAGCCTAGTAATTTCAGTTTGAACGAATATGCTTGAAATAAAAGTGATCATTAGATTTATAGTATATTAGCCTTTTTATTATTGTGGTCTTATATAGTTCTATAATGTAGCTATTTCGGTCTAAATTTTATGTATTGACGGGTCACGGTTCGAACCATAAGCTCAATATAGAATCTGATTTTCTTAAGGCTCCTTAATGACCGCCCAATGGCGTTCCCCCATTATTATAATTTCTTCTGAATGCTAGAACCAACCCTTGTTAAGGACATCAGACCTTTAGACTAGGACCTTCCCTAATGTCATTTATGACTGATGCATCTGGTTCTAAGAATATTAGAAAAAGATAACGCAGACACTTCACTGTTTATTGTCCATGAATCATTTCTCCGTGTTGGTTTAGGTCTAGACCCTCGATTTCAGAATCCTTATCAACCCTGATACCTATAGTTTTATCAATTGCAAATATAATAATAGCGGTCGCTATGCCGCTCCAAATAATTGTAGCTGCAATCCCGTATAGTTGAGTACTGATTTGGCTAATATTTCCTTCAAGGGCTCCTGCAGTTCCGCCAATGGCTTCCACTGCAAAAACTCCTGTTAACACAGCGCCCGTGATACCACCCAGCCCGTGAATGGCAAACACATCGAAGCTGTCATCATATTTTAGCTTGTGTTTCAGAACCGTAGCTCCCCAGAAACATATTAACCCTGCCAAAATACCAATTGCTAGTGCACCCTTCGGCCCAACAAATCCCGCAGCAGGTGTGATTGCGACCAATCCGGCAACTGCACCAGAAACAATACCAAGGGCAGTTGGTTTTTTCTGAATGGACCATTCTATTAGCATCCATGCGAGGCCTCCGGCGGCTGCAGCTATTTGAGTTACTGTCATTGCCATTGCGGCACTTCCATTTGCACCCAACGCCGAACCAGCATTAAAGCCAAACCATCCAACCCATAATAGTGATCCACCTATTACAGTGAGAACTAGATTGTGTGGAGCTAGATTTTCTACACCATATCCCTTGCGTTTTCCAAGCATTATGCAAGCAACTAGTGCAGCAATACCAGAGTTAATGTGAACAACCGTACCGCCAGCAAAATCAAGTACGCCAGCTCCACTAAGGAAGCCTCCTCCCCATACCCAGAATGTGACTGGTGAATAAACAATAATTGACCAAAGTCCTACAAACCAGAGTAGTGCTGAAAACTTCATTCGTTCTGCAAGCGCCCCAGTTATAAGAGCCGCTGTGATAATTGCGAATGTCATTTGAAAAACTACGAATAACGAATCTGGAATAGTACCATTAACCGCACCAGTTGTTAAATGATTTAAGAAAGCTAAATCAAAATTTCCAATATAACTATTCTCACTTTTTGAAAATGCAAGGCTATAGCCTACCACCATCCAAATAATAGAAATAAGGCAGGTGATCGTAAAACTTTGTATCAAAACTGATAAAACGTTCTTTTTGCGAGCCATTCCAGCATAGAAAAGTGCGACGCCGGGGATGGTCATTAACAATACAATTGCAGTCGAAGTTAGTAGCCAAGCTGTGTCACCTGTGTCTATTTTGGGTTTAGCCTCGGCGGCTAAGGCGGGATAAAAAATAAATAAGGTTGCAAGTCCCCCTAATAAGGGAAATATTTTTAATATTGTAGTCATTAAATTACTCCTAAAAAATAATTATATTGCTTCATTACCCGTTTCGCCTGTTCTTATCCGGATGGTTTGATCTAGATCCAGAACAAAAATTTTACCATCACCAATATTGCCTGTTCTGGTAGATGAGGTGATAGCCTCTATTGTCGAATCTACTTGATCGTTGGTAACGGCAACCTCAATTTTTATTTTAGGAACAAAGCTAATTTCGTACTCTGCCCCTCGATAAATTTCAGTATGGCCCTTTTGGCGACCAAATCCTGACACTTCGCTTGTTGTCATCCCTTCAATTCCAATTTCTACTAAGACGGATCGGACATCTTGTAACTTTGACGGTTTGATAATCGCAGTAATGAGCTTCATTTTGTGTAACCCTTTTTCTATTCGTTACTATAAACAATTTAAAGCTTTTCAAAATTCGTGCCAAAATTAGTATTCTAATAGAATCAAGGGTTTAGTTGAGTTGATTTTCTTCGTTAAATAATTTTATGTATAAAAAATATGCAATAATTTTAAACGACTAATTATTAGGCAAATATATTTTAGGCTTTTTATCTACCTAACATTGCCTGACTTTATTTTATTAATTCAAATAGTTAACAGAGCAATATTGGTCCACCGTTGGTGTATCACCGTAAGAGCTATGTTATACTTAGTCCCCAGGGTTTAGCTTGCTATAGATATTAACCTATACAAAGGAATGCAGATGAAGATTACCCGTAGAAATTTTATTGGGGGAATGGCAGTTACAAGCCTAATGGATTTAGTGCCACAGGTTAGTAGCGCAAAAAATTTTGAAACTCAAAAAAATATAATTGCGGGTCCAGGACGTTCGCTACTTATGGATCCTGGAGATAAACTAACAAACCTTTGGCTATATAATGGTTCTTTGCCGGGTCCAGAGTTAAGAATAAACGAAGGTGAAAATCTAAATATTCATTTTCGAAACCAGCTTACTGTTCCAACTACAATTCATTGGCATGGTGTAAAAGTCCCTAATGCTATGGATGGTGTAGCCGGTTTAACTCAGCCAGCGGTAGAGCCTGATGAAACATTCTCTTATAAATTCAAAGTGTCTGAGCCTGGTACATATTGGTATCACGCACATACGATGGGTTGGGAACAAGTGGCTCGTGGCTTATACGGGGCGTTAATCGTTGATGGGATAAAAGATTTTAAAGTTGATCATGATATAACCATGATGGTTGATGACTGGCGTTTGGATAAAGATGGCCAAATAGACGAAGCTTCAATGGGCAGTCTTCACGATTGGGCTCACCGTGGTAGATTAGGAAATTGGCTGACTGTTAATGGCAAATCCCAGTATAAAAGGTCGGTAAAATTTAATAGTCGTATAAGACTTAGGCTCATCAATGCTGCTAATGCCAGAATTTTAAAGTTGGAATTAACGGGGGGAGTAGGATTGCAGGTTAGCCTAGATGGCAACCCAAGTAATTTTACTTCTGTCAGTAAATTTGAAATTGCTCCCGCACAACGAATTGACTTAATAGTGGATGTTGGCACCAAACCAGTATTATTGCACGATTTAAGCTCGCGAGAAAAAATTCTTGCCGGCATTATAGAGCCAAGGTCAGAATTAGGGCAGGGGTTGGTAAACCGTGGTATACTTGAACCGAGTGGGTTAAAGGGTATCCCCCACAATTTAAATAATGCGATACGTTTAAAGGTGCACATGCAAGGTGGTGCAATGGGAAACCTTTCACAAGCTAGATTTAAAGGCGAGAACCATACAATTCGTCATCTAGCTCGAGTTGAAAAAAAAGTTTGGGCGTTTAATGGTGTCGTCGGTACTTACGAGCATGAGTTGGCAGAAGTAGCACGTGGTAAAGTTGTTATTCTTGAAGTGTTTAATGATACGTCGTGGCCTCATGCGATGCATTTACATGGCCATGATTTTTGGATACGAACCTCAAAACGATCGAATAATCACATTGATGTAAAGAGGGATACTTATTTGATGAGCCCGAAAGAAAAGGCTGAACTTATATTTTTGGCAGATAATCCCGGCCAATGGCTTCTTCATTGCCATATGTTGGAACATATGGCATCTGGAATGGTTGCTGTTATCTCTGTAGTATAAACTTCCGTATCACCACATGGGTTTTGATATATTTTTTTGGTCAAGAAAATTTAGAATTATTGAATAAAAGGTTTATATAGTCTCATATGCGCTGTGTCGTTCTGAATTATACTTTCAATTAAATAAAATATTTGTGAAAGTATTGTATGATAAATACGTTAACAGGCCTTGTAATTTGCGTAACTAGCGATTTTGGATATTGGTCTGCGATATAACTTCTGGAATGCTTTTTGTGTTAATGGGTGCCACTAAATGAGTACCTGAAATACCTTCGATTTCTGACAATGTCTGAATTTGTTCAACACAAATTCTAATGCCCTCAGCTTTTTGGTCTCTCGCTTGCTCCATCCTATCTAAAACCTCATCTGGTATAATAACTCCTAACAAGTTATCTCGCATCCATCTTGCTGAACTTACCGAGAGTAAAGGTCCATTCCCAATTAAGAAAAACATATGTTCTGTTAGGCCTTCCTCTATGAGTAATTTTGCGTAAGAGCGAATGACCCTTATGTCATAACACAATTGAGTTTGCACAAATCGGGCGCCTACACGTTGTTTTTTCTTGATGTCTCGAACCCATTTCTCAGAAAATTCAGCCCTTGGTGCGTCAGTTATGCCAATGAAAAAATTTGTGGGAGTTGTAAGAGATTTAGTATTTGCCGAGATACCTTGGTCGGTTACTTTCATACTTTTGGATGGGATTATTCCTTTGGTCGTCATTTGATAAGCGATTTCAATTAATTCAAAGCTTTTTAAATCAAAAACTGGCATAGCCTCTGGTTGGTCTTCTTTCGCAGGATTGTCTTCATTGCGTATCAATAAATTGTGGATACCTAAAGCAGAAGCGCCTAACAGATCATTGAGTAATGCTATTCGGTTGCGATTTCGGCATGTGAATTGGGTGACAGATTCTATATCATTGGCTTGTAAAATTGATGAACTAGCAATACTGGATAGATGTACGTTGGAGTTAGGCCCGCCCGTTACATTTATTGCATCGACCAGATTTTTTAATGGCTTGGCTCTTGCTAAAACGTCATCAGCGCAACCAGATACTGGTGAGGTAATTTCTGCCGTGATAGCAAACTGTCCCTCAAGAAGTCGCCGGACTAATTTGCTTTTTAATGGCGGGATGTAGTCATTTTCCATCTTATTAGTCCGGTTCAAAGGTGTGCTCATGCTTTTTCTCTGCCTGGAATTCTGTTATCTGTATTTGGCAGATAGGAGATGAACGTATAGACAAATACCCGTCGCCCGAAGGTACTATCGGTTATACTTCCGTCGCGATGATATTCGTTGATTTCAAATATGCTTTCCAATTGTTCGTTAACATAACAGCCCTGTTCTTTTTTTATAAAAAATTTATTTTAGTTTTGCTTAAAAAAAGACGTTAACATAAAATCTATTTTTTTGTTAATATTATATTAGGATACATCTAATTATAAAAAATATAAATGAAATCTCGTTGTCCAGATTGGTTTCTATGTTTTAAAATATTGAAAAATTCCCGCCACACCATTATTGATTTAAAAATAAATAAATACATGGCTGTTTTGCGTTTCTGGCAGATATTCATTGTTTTGCGTGGGATCGTTTCCGGCTACCGGGAGAGTATCCGGTAATGAGTACAAATAGTTAATTACCCAATTCATGTTATTATTAATATTAATTTCGATTAGAGTTAAGTGTTACTTAATCAACCACTTGGATATAACTCTGAATTTTTTTAATCAGTTTATTAAAATTGGCGATAATCATTATAAGTTAGGTTACTAATCTTTTCTGGCAAAAAGCATGTGCTCACGTTCTGTTGTCCATACATCTGAGTATCCGCAATTCTCGTATGCTGTATAATAAGGACCACCAGAGGTAAAATGGAGGTTAGATATTTTATCAATCGTTTCTGCTGGATCATAATCAACGAGATGATTCCAGCGATGTGGAATAGTGCCAATTTGTTTTTCATCTGATAGCCAGCGAAAACAGTGAAGTTCTAATCCACTAGCTGTATTAATATATTCTGGTGTTAAATTTTGACATCTACGACAATTAAGTAACATGACACTCGACCAATTTTTTTTTTCGTAAACTGTTTGCGCTTGGTTAAGAAATTTTCTTGTTTCTTTTGGGATGTGGTTATGCTTTACGCATTGCACGGTAAACTTTTCATCACGAAGATCCCAAAGTTTTGAAATATCATCTAGCATTAGCATATCACAATCCATAAAAATTGCCCATCCATCGTAATTACATAAGTATGGAGTGAGAAAACGCGAAAATGAAAATTCGGTAGACTGAATATCCGAGCGGTCTCTCCACATCTGGGTCTTCAACTGCGACAAATTAATTGGTGTAATTGCTACCGGTTGGCTAGACCTTACTTGGATGGAATGTGATAAAACATTATAGGCAACAGCCTCCCTTGGATCGTAACCGATAAAAATTTTTATCACTAGCTTATGCTTCCCGCGTATTTATAGATATAGTGTATAATATTTTCCACTTCACGGTAGTCCTATTTTTGTTAGAGCTCGATTCAAATATACCTAATTAGTTCAGTTAAAATCTAACCTTGCCCTAAGCTATTATCCACATTGGCTCTTATTAAACTGGTTATCGTTTATTCATCTATTGGTCAACAGACACCAGTTTCATACAAAGATATAAGTTTTTATAATTCTACTTTGGACGTGGCCGTTCCAGGGTATCTATGAACAATATTGGTATTCACTATTATAAAAAATTATTGCTTATTGACGCGATTATGGTTTTTCGAATAGACTTTTTTATCAATAAGAAGTTAAGAGTATATATCTGATATTTATGGTGCGGTAAGCGTGGTTTCTCACCTGAGTTGTTAAGTGAAGTTAGTTGGAGTTGATTTATCAATCATTAACTGGTTCACTTGATTAATGTGTTGTTTAGGTGTCTTGGCTGGTACTTTTTTTGTTAATGCAGCACAGAATTAAAACGTAGGCCTGCATACTATAGTTTTTTAGGTCTACTAAAACATAATAAGTTTAGACAGGATGGTTTTCATGAACAGTATAAACGTCAAGGTGAATGGTAAGTTTAAAAAAGTCGAGGTGATAGAAGAGGCTACTTTATTATGGACCCTGCGAGAAAAATTAGGATTAAAAGGCACTAAATTTGGTTGTGGAGCGGGCTTATGTGGAGCTTGCACAGTGCACGTTAACGGCAAACCTGTCCGTTCATGCCAAATAAGCGCAGAAAGTATAGTCGGTAAATCAGTTACAACTATTGAAGGTCTCTCAAAGCTGGGTGATCATCCATTGCAAAAGGCTTGGGTACAAGAACAGGTTCCGCAGTGCGGGTATTGTCAGTCAGGACAGATTATGAGGGCGGCGGGGCTTTTGAAAAAAACTAAATCACCAAGTAGAAAAGAGATTGTTGCTTACATGAGCACTAATATTTGTAGATGTGGAACATACAATAGAATCATATCTGCGATTACTGCTGCTGCGAAGGAGGTGTGAGATGTCTATAAAAGATATGAAAACAAATTATAATGAAATTAAAGAATTTGCAGCTTTGAGTAATGCCAGTCGTCGAAATTTTTTAATAGGAAGCGGGGGACTTGTCGTGGGGTTAACGCTTCCTTTTAACAAACTAGCATTGGCAACAGGAGACGGAATTAAAGCAAGCCAGCAGATGAATGCCTGGGTAACAATAGACCCTTCAGGCTTAGTTACAATTGCATCCCCAAACGCGGAGATGGGGCAGGGCACTATGACGGCTATGCCTCTTATTTTAGCAGAGGAACTTGATGCAGATTGGTCGAAAGTTGTTGTTAAACAAGTTGGGCCGACAAGTAAGGAATATGGAAATCCATTTTTTGGGGGCATAGTTCATACAGTTGCCAGTCTTACTACCGCTGCCTTGTTCGATAAGGTTCGCCTGGCTGGCGCGCAGGCAAGGTTGTTCTTGTTAGAGCGTGCAGCAAAACACTGGAAAATTCCTGTTTCTCAACTCAAAACGGATACCGGGTTTGTAATACATAAGACTTCAAACAAAAGAATAAGTTATGGAGAATTGGTAACTCTTAGTCGTGAAGGTGATAAAATTCCAGTCGTTAAGAAAAGTGATTTGAAAAAAACAAATCAATATAAATTGATTGGCAAGAATGTTCCGAGAGTTGATATCCCTATCAAGGTAGATGGGACAGCTGAGTTTGGAATGGATGTTGTTGTGCCGGGAATGGTGCATGCAAGTATTATAAGAGCCCCTATGCACGGCGCTACCGTTAAGTCTTTCCAAAACGATAATAAGGGCGAGATTGCAAAAGCTATCAAGCTTATTAAATTACCATACGGTGTTGCCGTTTTAGCGAAAGACCTGGAGTTGGTTCTCAGCGCTAGAAAAAATATTGAAGTAATTTGGAATTTTCCAAAGGCCGGTCGAAAATATAACAGTGAGACCGCTTTAAAAGAGTATGTTAAAATTTCAGAAGATAAAAATGTAAAGGGCGTAACTTGGTGGAAACCTTACTTTCCCCAAGCTATTAAGGGAAAAAAGGGTTATTTACAATCGGCCTTAAGCGATTCAAAGTTAACAAAATTATCTGCGACATATCAGACTGAACATACTTACCATGGTCAAATGGAGCCAATGAATGCAACGGCATTAGTTGATAAAAGTGGAAAAAAAGCAGAAATATGGGCACCAACTCAGGCTATCTCTGTCACTACTTTTGCCGCTGCCGGCATTTTAAAAACGAGCCCACAAAATATAAAAGTTAATACAACATTTTTGGGCGGTGGTTTCGGAAGGCGTGCACAAGTCGATTATGTTGTCGATGCTGTGTTGCTCTCCAAAATAACCAAGCAGCCGATTAAAGTGGTTTGGACGCGTGAAGACGATGTTGTTGGAGGCGCATTTAAGCCAAATTCGGCAATGCATATTGATGCAGCTTTTGATTCTAAGGGTAAAATTGAAGCCTGGTCGCATAGAACAGTTTCTGAATCACCCCTTAAATTTTACGCACCTAAATTATTGGGTAAAAAGGGAGAGGATATTCTAGTTATGTCCGGTGCTGAGCAGTTGCAGTACAATATTTCGGCGCAATCTGCGGATCATGTTATCCAAGATAACGGAACCCGGTTAGCTCCGTGGCGTGGTATTGGACATGGTCAGAATAAGTTTGCCTCTGAATGTTTTATGGATGAGATAGCGGTATCTTTAAAATTAGATCCAGCTTCATTTCGGCTTAATTCTGCTAATAACCCGCGAACCAAAGCAGTATTGGAGAAAGTAATTAAAATGTCCGGTTGGGGTAAGAAGAAAAATGGCGTTGCCCAAGGAATCGCATATTCTGATTATAATGGTTCGCATTCGGCAGGGGTTGCGGAAATTTCATTAGATCGCAAGTCAGGGAAAATTAAGGTTGAAAAATATTTCATAGCGATTGATGCTGGGTTAGCAATTCTTCCAGATAATATTCTTGCCCAGATTGAAGGTGCTGTAATTTATGGAATTAGTGCTGCTTTGACTGAGAAAATAACGCATAAAGAAGGAATCGTCGAGCAATCAAATTTTCATGATTATGAAGTGATGCGGATGAGTGAAGTTCCAGAAATAAGTATTGAAATTATAGAAGGAGCAGATCGTCCATCTTCAGTTGGCGAGCTAGGTCTACCTACAGTAGGTCCAGCAATTTCAAATGCTTTGTTTCAGTTGACCGGGAAGCGGGCGCGAACTTTGCCAATGACCCAGGACTTTATAAAAGAACTAATTATGGTGTGATTGATTTAAAAAAATCAAAATTATGAATAAATTTATATTAAAGTGTGGTTGCAGCGAGCAACTACACTTTTTTTTTAATGAAGATTTTGGATTAGATCTTTTGTTAGATTTTAATTAAATCACTGCACCCGATTAAATTTGAAGGTTTTATATATTTTTGTTTTAGCTAGTCCTGATTTGGCTATCCGCCGCCAGTTGGTAGATTAGTGTTATGGATAGAATCTAAAACTAGACTGGAATCCAATTGTATTTATGGAGACGTCAACGGTTTTACAAAAACAAAAAAATTTAGAAATTGGAGATAAAGAAAAAAAAGGTTTTTTCTAAAATTAGGGTAAACTGAACGTACGTAACGTCGAATTTAAAAATAACTTTATTGAGGGGTAATTATGTTTTCAAAATATAACGATAATGTGGCAGCGATAGCGCTAGGTCTTTTCTTATTAGGTATTGCTAGTTATGTCTTTAAACTTTTCTTCACCACAGAAGCGTGGCTTCTGGAAAATGAGATAAATGTAAATGCTATAACTATCGCAAGAGTTATGGGTGGTGCTTGGCTTGGTCTAGGTTTTGGGTTGTTATTGACTTTTCTAAAAGGACCAGATGGACAGAAAATATACTTCTGGACCATTGGAGTGGCGCAGATAGCAACTTTACTTGTGATCCTTTATCATCACCTAGCTCTTAAAACACCCGGCACTGCCGACGACGCTGCTATTGTTTCAGTGCTTACACTATTGTTCCTTATTGGTTTTTTTAAATTAAAATCACGTCTTTAGTAAAAAACATAAACTTTTTGTACAAACTATTGAATGTTTAGGCTTGTAAGCTCTCTAAGTATCAACATACATGGAGAGCTTATACTATCCATACGGGGCTTCTTCCATTAATGAAAATACTTCCTTTATTATTTTGAAAAATCTTTATGCTAATATTTCTTTCATATATTGTCTGGAAGATGTTGGCGATTTCATCAGGCAGAAAAATTTAATCCCATATTAAATTCTGATCTAAAATAAAAGGTTTAGCGTACAAATGGTTATTACTTGTATAAGTTGTTAATTTCTAGAAAATAGAAAAATAAATTTTAGGGAGTTACCTAGTGCGGGGTTGTAATAACTGCGTACTAGAAGACAGTGTTCTATGTTTGTGTTATCCGGTGAATTTTTTCTTAGACCGTTGGGTTGGTAACATTAAACAAATCTGTGTAAAAATTGTGAGATAAAAAGTAAACTGAGGGTTTCTGGTTACCAGATATTTTATTGTTGGTTATGCTTCTTATTTTACAGTTTAGATAAATTAGAAAACGAAAACTATAGTGAGTAGATTTTGACATGAGATTATATTTTTCCCCAACAGCCTTTCGTAATTATACTATGTACCTGATATGTGCAATTTTTCTTAGTTTGGCTATTAGTTCGAATGCTATAGGTCAAAGCGTTCCACTGTCAGATCGGGGAAAAGCTTCGGATAAAAATAAAAATGGCCTTATTGAAAGAAGTGAGGCAGGAGGCCCATTAGCTGCTAATTTTGATGAAATAGACTGTGATAAGAACGGTGGATTGGATGGGGCGGAGATACCAGCATTTTTTCAAGGATCAGGGTGTCCGAAGCCTGTAGCAAAAGTGGAAAAAGCAGCAAATAAATTACCAGCTCTTTCAGATCGAGGAAAAGCTTCGGATAAAAATAAAAATGGCCTTATTGAAAGAAGTGAGGCAGGAGGCCCATTAGCTGCTAATTTTGATGAAATAGACTGTGATAAGAACGGTGGATTGGATGGGGCGGAGATACCAGCATTTTTTCAAGGATCAGGGTGTCCGAAGAAAAATACTGGAAAAAAGAAAATAGCCAAAAAAGCTGATGGTAAAAAAGTTAAAACTAAGGGCAAGTCGAAAAGAAGGGGAGGCCGGCCACCCCAGTCCGTTAAACTGGATGAAGTTAGATTAGAGGCTACGGTTGAAACGTATAAAGTAATCGGACGGATCACTGCTCTACAAAGTGGCCCCTTAGCTGCTCGAGTTAGGGGTGCAATTGAACAAATTAATTTTAACGTTGGAGATAGGGTTGAGAAGGGTACCGTTCTCGTTTCTCTTGCCAAACAAAGTTTGCAAGCGTCTCGCAGAAGGATCTCTGCTCAAGTATCGCGATATAAATCAATGATGACGAATGCTCAGCGAGAATTGAGCAGGATGAAGAAATTATCAAAATCTGCAGTATACTCAAGGGCTAGGTTTGAAGATCAGGAAGGCCTAGTAGCAGAGCGAAAAGCCCAGTACATGGAATTTAAGGCAGCGCTTGATCAGGCGCAAATTGATATCCAAAATTCTAGTATTAGAGCCCCCTATGACTCTGTTATCATTGAAAAGCATGTTGAAGTCGGTGGTTACGTAAACGTCGGAGCTAGAGTTGTTACATTGTCTAATAATAAATTGGTAGAAGTAGAGGCAGATATTCCCAGTTTTAGATTGCTCAATTTAAAGCTTGGAACACCGGCTAAAATTATTACTGATGCTGGTACGGAATATAAGGCACAGGTTAGAGCAATTATACCCAACGAGAATGTCAGAACAAGAACTCGCCCAATTCGTTTGACTGCGGCTTTTGGCGAAGAAGCTTCAAAATTTGCTGATAATCAAAGCGTTATGGTTGAACTACCTGTAACCAACCAAACTAAAGTACTAACCGTTAATAAAGATGCTGTTTTGCGCAGGGCTAACGGGAATATAGTTTTTATAGTAAACGGAACAAATGCAATGATGAGAAGTGTTCGATTAGGTCGTGGAATAGGAAATAAATATCAAGTTATCAGCGGTTTAAAGGCTGGCGATAAAGTCGTTACGCGAGGGAATGAACGTCTTGGTGCAGGTGGTCAGATAAAAATAGCAAAATAGGTAATTACTTAAAATGAACGTTATACAGCTTTCTATACACCGACCCACGGCCGTTATTGCCTTGGTTCTTATGGTGATCCTATTTGGGTGGGTCTCCCTGACTCAAATCCCCATCCAAATGGCTCCAGATGTTAGGCAGCCGGTAATTATTATTAAAACGAACTGGAGGGGTGCCTCACCTTCAGAGGTTGAACGTGAAATAGTCTCTAAACAAGAAGAAGAACTCAAAGGAATAGAAGGCCTGAAAAGGATACTCGGTGAGGCTAAAACGAACCGGGGTGTGGTTACACTCGAGTTCTCGCCTGGATTAGATTTTAACAGAATTTTACTACTGACAGCTAACCGTCTCGATAGAGTAACCGGTTATCCTGAGGAGGCAGATGAGCCAGAGATAAGTACTTCTGGTACGGAAGATAATGCTATCGCTTGGTTTAGTTTGAAGCGTTTAGAAGGCAATGATCGGCCGATGACTACTTACGGTGATTTTCTGCGTGATGTTATCTCGGATCGTTTTGAGAGTATTCCTGGAATTGGGGGGGTAAACTTATTTGGTGAAAATGAACGCGAAATTCAAATCATCGTGGATCCAGAAAAACTTGCTCTTTACAGAATGACAATCCCAGAAGTTGTTAGAAAACTTCGGGCAGAGAATACATCGATTACCGGAGGGGACATTAACGAAGGTAAGCGCCGTTACGTTGTACGGACAGACGGTGAACTGAAAACGACAGACCAAATTCGTAGTATAATTTTGAGAAGTGAGACGCAAAAAGGAACTGGAGCGAGCATAGGAAGAGTTACCCTAGCCGACATAGCTCAAATTCAGGTGGCCTATAAAGAGTCGTTTGGGCGTGCACGCTTTCGGGGTCAACCAGCATTGGGGCTCAACTTGACGAGGGCGCAAGGTGCTAATGTTTTGAAGACCATGGAAGATGTCCGGGCTATGGCAAAGTCTTTGGCCGAGGGGCCAGTCTTGAGGGCTGGTCTCAAAATGACACAGATATATGATGAAACTGACTATATAAATTCATCCATTAATCTGGTTATCCAAAATATATATTTTGGTGGAGGACTAGCAATTTTAATTTTGCTTTTATTCTTACGATCTTGGCGTCCAACAATTGTGATTGGAGCGGCCATTCCAGTTTCGGTAATAGGAACTTTTGTAGCTATGGCATTCCTAGGGCGTTCCCTTAATGTGGTGAGCCTTGCTGGGATAGCATTTGCTGTGGGTATGGTTGTCGATGCGGCAATTGTTGTTCTTGAAAATATTTTTAGATTACGACAGCAGGGTATGAGTTCTGCGGAAGCTGCGTATAAGGGAACGTCTCAAGTCTGGCCTGCAGTATTGGTGTCATCGTTAACTACTGTGATGGTGTTTATTCCTATTTTGTTTATGGATCTTGAAGCCGGTCAATTATTTCGTGATATTGGAGTCGCTATCTCTGTATCTGTTGTTCTCTCGCTTTTAGTATCAATAACTCTTATTCCAGCACTTTCAAATAAAATTTTTGATAATGAAAAATTTGTTGGTGGCGTTTCATTACATTTGCCGTATGTAGATCGATTTGCCGGGGCTTTTGTTGATTTTTGGGTGGCATTTGCAAAATATGTTGTTCAAAAAAAGATACAGGCTTTAGGTGTAGTATGTTTGGTTACTTTTGGTGCGGGGGTTTTTTCCTGGGTAGCATTACCTAAATTGGATTATTTACCAACAGGAAACCGAAATTTAGTAATCGGATTTGTTTTGCCACCATCTGGTTATAATCTGGATACTATGGAAAAAATGATGTATAGGATCCAAGATAAAACAAAAAAATATTGGGCTGAGATCTCAGAAAAAACAGGTGAGGCAGTAAAAAAGGTTGGTGACGATGTTGAGAAGCAAATTGATCGCTTCTTTTTTGTTGCTTTACGCGGTCGCGCGTTTATTGCAGCTACCCATGTTGATGATTCTAAAGTCAGTAATCTGATACCAATACTTCAAACGCCTGGCCGTGAAGAGCCGGGGACACTTGCTGTTGTTTTTCAGCCGTCACTTTGGGGGCGATCCATTGGTTCAGGTAGGGGCATTAATGTTGATGTCCTTGGCCCTGATCTAACGCAAAACTATAAAATAGCGCAGACAATTTTCTTTAGGTTATTGGCAAAATTTCCGCCACGAGAGGGGAATAGAATTCGTCCTAAGCCCGGACTGTCGCTGGGTGAACCTGAAATTAGGGTCACACCAAATCGATTAAAATTAGCGGATAATGGCGTCAGTTCTTTTGAATTGGGTCAGACGTTAGACGTGTTTAACGATGGTGTTAGAATATCTGAAGTTACGTTTGAGGGGAAACGGATAGATCTTACTTTGATGGGTAAAAGGTCTGAAAAGGAAACTACGCAGTCAATCTATGGGCTTCCGATTGTCACTAGTGATGGCCGGATAGTTCCCATAGAAAGTCTAAGTGATATTGAGATGACTAATGGTCCAAGCCAAATTAGAAGAATAAATAGATTTAGAACCGTAACTTTACAAGTAAGCCCTAGAGATACTATTCCTTTGGAAGCGGCAATTGATAAAATCAGAGATCAAGTCGTTGGTCCGATGATTACTAGAGGCCTTCCAGATGGAGTACGTATCCAAATATCTGGAGCCGCAGATAAATTACAAGAAACATGGGACGAAATTGTATTCGATATCTTATTATCTATTGTTATTGTTTATCTTGTGATGGCGATCTTATTTGAGAGTTTTGTATATCCTTTGATAGTTATGTTATCAGTTCCCGTAGCTGCTGCCGGCGGATTAATGGGGCTTTCAATTTTAAATATTTTTGTCGACCAGTCATTAGACATGCTGACGATGATGGGATTCATCATCCTAATTGGTATAGTGGTAAATAATGCAATTTTGTTAGTCCATCAGACACTGCATCATATTCGCGTGGAACATATGCCTGCTGGAGATGCTATTCAAGAAGCAACGCGTAATCGTGTTCGTCCGATTTTTATGTCTACTTTAACATCCATCTTTGGAATGTTGCCTTTAGTTTTGTTCCCTGGCGCCGGTTCCGAGCTTTACAGAGGTTTGGGGTCTGTGGTGCTTGGTGGTCTATCTCTATCTGCCATTCTTACATTAGCATTGGTGCCCCCATTAATGTCTTTTTCAGTTGGCTTGTTAGAAAAACAAAAAGGTTAGTATTCCCAAGTTTAATTAGGTTTTACAAAGCATTAGATTTTTTCTATTTTGATTCGAGGATTGGTCTTGCATAAAGCTGGATTCGGTCGTATACCCCGATGAATTCAAAGCTGGTTTTTTGCTGATATCCGGGGGTATTTTTCCATTTTTAGAAGAGACGCCACCCAGGTTCGACGCAAGGTTCTGGACATGATAAATGAAGGCTAAATTTTATTTTCGTTTTCCTTTTCGTAGCTGTTAGTGGTCACTAATTTAAGCTCTCTTATTTAAATAGGAGCAAGATCTAAATGTCGCCTGACGATACTGTAGTAAACAACCCCTCTAATCCTCATTCATCTCACCAAGAAATGGCTAATGCAATAAGGTTTTTATCTGCGGATGCGGTGCAGAAGGCGAATAGTGGCCACCCGGGTATGCCAATGGGAATGGCAGATGTTGCAACAGTTTTATTCAGCCATTTCCTGAAGTTTGATTCTAGTAAACCCAAATGGATGGATCGTGATCGTTTCGTATTATCTGCCGGCCATGGTTCAATGCTACTTTATTCATTGCTTCACTTGACGGGTTATAGTGACATGCCAATGAGAGAATTAGAAAATTTTCGTCAACTTGGTTCTAAAACAGCAGGGCATCCAGAGTACGGTCATGCAGATGGAATTGAATGTACCACGGGGCCTTTAGGTCAAGGCTTAACTATGGCAGTTGGAATGGCTCTTGGTGAGAGGGTTATGAATGCACGTTTTGGTGATAACCTTGTGGATCACCGAACATATGTAATTGCAGGTGATGGCTGTTTGATGGAAGGCGTTAGTCATGAAGCAATTTCAATGGCGGGAAACTTAAAGCTGTCTAAGCTAATAGTTTTATTCGATGATAATTCTATTTCCATTGATGGTAAGACCGAGATGACGGTTTCTGACGATCAAGTAGTTCGTTTCCAAGCCTCGGGTTGGGATGTAGCTAGAGTTGACGGTCATGACCCAGGATCTATAGCAGCGGCAATTTTGGCGGCTCAGGGGACTGATATGCCATCGATGATTGCGTGCAAGACCGTAATAGGTAAAGGTGCTCCAACTAAAGAAGGCAGTTCTGCTACACATGGGGCCCCGTTAGGGGATGAAGAAATAGCCGCGGCCCGTGAAAAAATGCATTGGTCACATCCCCCATTCAAGATCCCAAGTGATATTGCTAGCAGTTGGCGCTCTATTGGTACGAGAAATGCTAATCAGCGCCAAGAGTGGGAGACTAGATTAAGTGCCAGTGGTCAGCAGGTTGAATTTGAATTGTCCACGGAATGTAGTTTACCTAAAAATTTTTCTGCTTTGGTTAACACTCATAAAAAAAATATGTCAGAGAAATTAGCCAAAACTGCAACTCGTCAGGCTTCAGGAGAATTTTTAGAAATTCTAAATGCCGCAATTCCTGAATTAATTGGTGGTTCGGCGGATTTAACCGGCTCTGTGAACACTAAAGTAAAAGGCGCTACGGTGATTTCCGCATCAGATTACGGCGGAAATTACATTCATTACGGTGTTCGTGAATTTGCCATGGCGGCAGTTATGAACGGTCTTACTTTGCATGGAGGGGTTATTCCTTATGGCGGAACTTTTTTAGTTTTTGCTGATTATTTGCGAGGTGCGTTGCGCCTATCGGCTTTAATGGGGCAACGCGTGGTGTATGTTTTGACCCACGATTCAATAGGATTGGGTGAGGATGGCCCAACCCATCAACCAGTGGAGACGTTGGCGTCTCTTCGTGCCATTCCCAATTTAAATGTATTTCGTCCTGCTGACGCGATTGAAACTGCTGAATGTTGGCAAATCGCAATGGAAAGTCAGACAAAACCTTCCGTGGTTGTTTTGACCCGGCAGGGTTTACCAACCGTTAGAGTAAATCATACGGATGAAAACCTCTCCGCTAAAGGGGGGTACATACTTTCTGACAGTGATGGGGATCGCCAAGCAACTATTTTAGCTACAGGGTCTGAGGTTGAAATAGCCATGGACGCTCAGAAAATTCTTCAGGCTGGCGGTGTGCCAACTGCTGTTATATCTATGCCATCGTGGAACCTTTTTGATGAGCAGGATAGTGAGTATAAAGAGTATGTGTTGGGCTCTAGTGTTCGCGTAGCAATTGAGGCTGCAGTTCAAATGGGTTGGGATAAATATATTGGCCGAGAGGGTGGATTTATTGGGATGTCTAGTTTTGGAGCATCAGCTCCAGCTAGCGAACTTTATAAACACTTTGGAATAACAGTTGAGGCTGTAGTGATGGCTGTAAAGAATAGGCTTTAAGGGGAGGCTAGTAATCTAGTGGAGAAAAATTGGAGTTGGATAAATGGATGTAAATAATCTAGTGAGCATAGCACAAGCTATGGTTGCTGACCATAAAGGGTTGTTGGCTGCAGACGAGAGTACGGGAACTATTACTAAACGCTTTGAAACAATTAATGTTAATTCAACGGCAGATAGTCGTCGCGATTACCGAGAGCTCTTGTTTCGTGCTGCTGGTATAGGAAAGTATATCAGTGGTGTTATTTTGTATGATGAAACTATTCGTCAATCTGCAGCAGATGGTACAACTTTAGTTGATTTAATGAAAAAAGAGGGCATTTTACCGGGCATTAAAGTAGATTCAGGTGCAAAGCCGCTAGCTGGTTCCGATAGCGAAACAGTTACCGAAGGGTTGGATGGCCTGCGTGATAGAGTAATGGAATATGTTGATCTTGGGGCAAAATTCGCTAAATGGCGCGCCGTTATTAAAATTGGTGATGAGATGCCTTCTGGACATGCGATCCATACTAATGCCCACGCATTAGCTCGTTACGCAAAAATTTGTCAGGAAGGTGGCTTAGTACCAATTGTTGAGCCAGAAGTACTGATGGACGGTAATCATGATATAAATAGTTGCCAACAAATTACTGAAGAAACATTAAATTCTGTGTTTGGTGAACTATATGCACAGGAAGTTGTACTTGAGGGTATGATTTTAAAACCCAATATGGTAATTTCAGGTTCAGATGGAGAAAAACGAGCTGACATCAATGAAGTGGCCAATGAGACTGTAGCCACATTGATGAGATGCGTTCCTGCTGCCGTTCCCGGGGTTATGTTTCTTTCTGGTGGGCAGAGTGAAATTGAAGCAACCATGCATTTAAATGCTATGAATAATAATCACAAGAATCTTCCTTGGAAATTAAGTTATTCATATGGTCGTGCACTTCAAGCGAGTGCTTTGAAAGCTTGGTTAGGTGAGGCGGGTAATGTCAAATCAGCCCAGGAGGCTCTAATGTTGCGTGCTTCTTTAAATAGTGCTGCTTGTGCAGCAGAGTATAAAGGTGAAGCCGTTTAAATAATTACGGAATGTAGAATGCATAGTGTTAAAATTGCTCCATCAATTCTTTCAGCTGATTTTGCTAAATTAGGTAAAGAAGTGCAGGCTGTAGACGAGGCTGGTGCAGATTATATTCATATAGATGTGATGGATGGACACTTTGTTCCTAACCTGACATTCGGCCCTCCTGTTATCCAGGCGATCCGATCGTATACTGCAAAACCCTTTGATGTTCATTTAATGATTAACCCTGCTGTTCAGTATATAAAAGATTACGCAGAGGCTGGGGCTGACATAATTACCGTCCATGTTGAAGCCGATATTCATTTACATCGAAGTGTACAAGTTATTCATGATCTTGGAAAAAAAGCGGGGGTTTCATTAAATCCATCGACGGATGAGAATGTACTTAGAAATGTACTGGATGATATTGACCTCATTCTAGTTATGTCGGTCAATCCAGGGTTTGGAGGGCAATCTTTTATCCCATCTCAACTCGGCAAGATTAATCGTATTCGAGAAATGATTGGAGATCGCTCTATAGAGTTAATGGTGGATGGTGGCATCAACCCTGGTAATATTGCTAACGTAGTTAAAGCTGGTGCTAACGCCATAGTAGCAGGAAGTGCAGTTTTTACTGGTGGTGATTATGTCGCATCCATTAAATCACTCCGTGATGCTGCAAACTAGTGCTTTGATTATTCAAATAAATTATAATTATAGTATTATTAATACATCAAATTTTTTGGACGTTTTTATCCCAGCGTATGTTTAGATTTTGTCAGGTGAATTTATGAATCGAGGGTTTGATCTTTTATATCACCAGATTTTTTTAAAATTTCTGGTAGTCTTAAAAAAATTAATTACTGATTTTTCTATTCACTTTTTATGGGAAAAGAAATGGTTTTTCTTTGCAATGGCAGTTGGATTTTTTTTATTAATTCTTCCAACACCGGACGGTCTAAGCAGGGAGGCTATGATTGTACTTACCATGTCTATTGTGGCTACAATTCTTTTTATTACTGAACCTATTCCGCTTCCTGCAGTGGCGTTACTAATAATACTAGGCCAGGTCTTTCTTTTGGGCAGTTCGTCAACTCACGTTGCTAAAACATTGTGGAATGACTCGGTTCTATTTATTCTTGGTTCTTTAATGTTGGCTGTTGCCGTAGTAAAACAAAAGCTTGATAAGCGGATTGCTTGGGTGATTGTAAGAATAACTGGGACCAAGACATCCAATATTTGCTTTGGAATTTCAGTTGTCTCCGGTGTTTTAGCTTCATTTATTGGCGAACACACTGTTGCAGCTATGATGCTACCAGTTGGAATTACGCTCGTTACATTGACTTCTGATGACCCTAAAAAAGTCCGTAATTTAGCGGCTGTTCTCTTGTTTTCGATAGCTTATGGTTGCTCAGTGGCTGGGATAGGAACACCCTCGGGTGGTGCTCGCAACGCAATTATGATTGGTTATTGGCGTGAGTTCTTTTTTGACCCTACTAATCCCGAGACTAATAAATTCTTAATTGATTACGTTCGATGGATGGCTTTTGCCTATCCTATGTTCCTAATCCAACTGCCGTTTGTTACTTTAGTATTGTTTATGACTTTTAAGCCAGAATATCGAGATTTATCCAGAGCCGTAGTTAAATTACGTGACCAAGTAGAAAGAGAAGGTCCAATGAAAACATCGGATTGGGTGTCCATTATCTTTTTCTTTTTGGTTCTTATAGGTTGGATTTTTGTCTCTGATGATGTTGGGATGGGAACTATTGCAATTCTTGGTGCCACTGTTTTTTTGATCTCAGGGTTAGTCCGTTGGGAGGATATTAATTCAGGTGTTAATTGGGGCGTTGTATTATTATATGGAGCAGCGATTTCTCTCGGTATCGAAATGAAAGACACTGGTGCAGCAACTTGGGTTGCAACAAGTTTTCTAGAATATTTAGAGCCGTTTGGAGCTAGTGATGGTTTTGGACTTTGGGCGGCTGTTTCAGTACTCACAACGGCCGTTACAAATATGATGTCTAATGGCGCTGCTGTTGCAGTGTTGGGGCCTGTGGTTTTAAATATGGCTGTTGTTGCTCAAGAAAATCCCATAATAATTGGATTTATTACAGCTATATCATCAGCTTTTGCTTATTTAACCGTAGTTGGAACACCAGCGTGCACGATTGTTTATGCGTCAGGTTATTTGAAAACAACAGATTTTTTATCTGTTGGCTGGAAAATGGCATTAATTTCAATTATTATTATGCTTGCTGCGGCTTTTCTTTATTGGCCATATTTAGTTTGATGGTAGAATTATAAAAAAAAATAGTCAGACAAAATTATTCATTTCAATAACAGTTCTATATTTATACTAGCGTTGGAGAAAAGTATGGCTGATAAAAATATTGACCAAAAAGATCTCTTTGAAAAGCGGAAGGAACGTTATCGCGTTTTGGTTTGCATAGATGGTAGTGATGAATCCTACCGTGGCCTGTCTTATGCTGCACAAGCCGCTAAAAATAAAAATTCTGATATAGTTCTTCTCTATGTTCGGCCAATTGATCAAGGCTTGCGTTCGGGTGGTCTGCAAGTCAGGGTTGCAAGAGAGAATATGTTAAGTTGGGGCTTAGAACTTCCTGGAATTAAATATCTAAAAAAAGGTCTTGAGCAATTAATATCGGGTGATGGTTTATCGGCTAACTGGAAAGAAAAAATTACCCATACTGATATTGATGGGGATCCTCTTGGTGATAATAAAACTGAATATACAAATGAGGTTGGCCAAACTATTGTTCTTAAACTTAAAACTGCAGCTACGATTGCATCTGGTATACTCGATCAATATGAACTAGGTCCCTATGATCTAATTATTTTAGGAGATTCGGGCTCTTGGGGTGGTTGGACAAAGTCTTTATGGGATCCCGCTGTGGCAGAAAAAATTGCAATGCATGCGCCGTGTTCAGTGCTTATTGCTAGGGGTCTTGAGCGTGGTAATGGACATCTTTTGTGTACTGATGGTTCAGATCATGCAAGGAAAATGGTGGCACGCTCGGCTACCATTTCTCAGAGGATTGGATCTAAACTCTCCGTTATGTCTGTTTCACGCGATATTGAAGGCGAGGCTGAGGCTAAGAATAATGTTAACCTGGCAGTGGAGGAACTTAAATCATCGGGTGTAGCTCCGGTAAATGCCTTTACGCGGATTGGAAATCCATTCGAAGAAATTATAAATGCTGGTAAAGATTATTCTTTTATTGTGGTCGGTAGTACGGGAAAAACTAGTATACAACGTTTTTTTATGGGAAGTGTTTCGTTTAAGGTAATGGAATATGCAAAAAATTCAGTTATTATTACACGTTAATTAGTAGCTGTTTTTACTTGTTTTCTATTTTAACCTAAGTTTAGCGGATTTTAGTATAATTCGCGTTGTTTCTTCCCAAAGTGTAAGTACTTCCAAGTCTTCTACACGATGCCATGCACAGTCTATTACATCTGAGCTCGCGTTAGCATGACCGCTAATCCATTCGGCCGAAAAATCCACCAAAGTTGCATGAAATTCTATTTGGCCCTTTTGATCTTTTTGGATTGAGTCTACCACACCTAAAAAATCTGTAATTCTAACAGATAGCCCGGTTTCTTCTTTAGTTTCACGTAGTGCCGCTTCTTTTACGGTTTCGCCGAGCTCTTGGCGACCTCCTGGAATGCTCCATTGCCCAAGACGGGGAGGTGTTCCTCTTTGAATTAAAAGGAATTTATCATCCTTCCATATTACCACTCCAACCCCAACAAATGGGTAATCGAGATAGGTTCGCGTGTCATTTTTGGCGTTTCTAATAATTCATTCCTCTCTTGTTTAGTTATATTATACTCTTAATGGATTTAGTTAGCTTTACTTTTCCCTAAAGGACCAGGATATTACCGCGGCAATTACCTTTTCGGATGTTAATAATATTGGTTTTAATAGTAAATAATGAACCCAGTTTTAATAATGATTAAACGTAGCGATTTTATTTTATTATATATTGCGTAGGCTTGATATTTATTTTGTACAAATATTATTAAAAATCTAGTTGATACTAATATTTCTAGGTTTGGTTAGTCTAATTCTAATGTCGTTAATTAAGTTAAAAAATAGGACGAGGTATCTCATTGAAAAATTCAAGATCTAATGAAAAAAACCTACCGCCATCGGCACATACCCAGGTAAGTGGAGGTAAGAGCAGGGGTTTTTTTGGGCGAATACGTGGATACTTTCTGGCTGGGATTTTAGTAACAGCTCCACTGGGGATTACAGGGTATCTTGCTTGGATTATTGTTGGTTTTATTGATCATTCGGTTACCCCTTTAGTCCCTGAAAAATATAACCCTGAGACGTATTTGCCTTTTAGTCTTCCTGGCTTAGGGGTTTTAATTTTAATACTAGCACTAACTTTGATTGGTGCATTAACAGCAGGTTTATTAGGGAGATGGTTGGTTCATACCGGCGAGCGGCTTTTAAATCGAATGCCTGTCATTCGAAGCTTTTATTCAGCAATAAAACAAATTTTTCAAACTGTGCTGGCGCAGCAATCTAATGCGTTCCGAGAAGCCGTTCTCGTTGAGTATCCACGTCGAGGAATCTGGGCAATAGCATTTATTACTGGGACAACACAAGGTGAGGTGCAAAATCTAACTAAACAAGAGACGGTGAATATTTTTTTACCGACAACTCCAAATCCAACTTCTGGGTTTCTTTTGTTTGTCCCGAAGGACGATGTAGTTTCGTTAGACATGAGTGTGGAGGAGGCAATTAAGATGGTGATCTCAGGAGGTATAGTTACTCCTCCAGACAATCGCTCTTTGGTAGAACGGGATAAATCTCAAGTGTCCGCTAAGACTTATGAGGATATGGATATCCTACGTGAAGAAGAAAACATACCAATCTTGGTGACAAAAAATAAAGTTTAGATTTTAGCCAGATCGTAAATATTTAATGGCTGAATCTCGCTCGAATAAATAAAGAAGGATCCGTAGGTTTATACCGCGTTCACTCGTTAGTTCGGGGTCTATTTCCAGTATAAGTCTCGCGTCGTCACGAGCAGTTAAAAGAAGTTCAGCATGGATGCTTAGATTAGCCAGTCTGAACTCTGGTAGGCCGCTTTGTCGAGTGCCGAGGACTTCGCCTGCTCCTCTTAGGCGAAGGTCTTCTTCTGAGATAACAAAACCATCTTCTGTATCTTTCATTATTTGTAGTCGCTTACGTGCTATTATGGTCAAATTCTCTGAATACATTAAAATGCAGGTCGATTTTTTTGATCCTCGGCCGATCCGGCCTCTTAGTTGGTGGAGTTGTGCCAGACCAAATCGGTCCGCATGTTCAATAATCATGATGCTAGCTTCTGGAACATCAACACCAACTTCTATTACTGTGGTGGCTACGAGTATGTCAATATCTCCGTTTTTAAAAGAATCCATAGATGCATCTTTTTCAGTAGGCTTCATTTTTCCATGCACCAACCCAACTCTGTCACCAAAAATAGATTTTAGCTGTGAAAATCGATCTTCTGCGGCAGCCAAATCGAGTTTTTCTGATTCTTCAATTAAGGGACAAACCCAATAAATTTTTTGAAGTTTTTTAAGAGCTCTACTCAAGCCTTGTATAACATCATCTAGTCTATTGATTTTAACTGTTCGTGTATCAATAGGTAGGCGACCAACTGGCTTTTCCAGTAGACGCGAAATTTCCATATCGCCATATGCAGTTAGTGTCAGCGTACGTGGGATTGGAGTTGCTGTCATTACTAATATATCAACGTTTTCTCCTTTGGATGTTAGAGCTAATCTTTGGTGCACGCCGAAGCGGTGTTGTTCATCCATTACGACAAAAATTAGGTTTTTAAAATTAACATTTTCTTGAAAAATAGCATGTGTTCCAATAATAATATCGATATTGCCATTGGCAATTCCTTCATATATTGAAGAACGTTTTTTCCCTTTATCCCGGCCGGTTAAAAGAGTGACATTTATTCCAGCAGCAGTAGCGAGAGGTTCAATTGTAGCTAGGTGTTGGCGGGCTAGTATCTCAGTAGGTGCTAACAGTGCTGCCTGTGCGCCGCTCTCTACAGCGTGTAGCAAACTAAGAACCGCGACAAGCGTTTTACCGCTGCCAACATCGCCCTGCAAAAGGCGGTGCATACGGCTGTTGGAACTCATATCTTTGGTAATCTCTTGTAGCGCTACGATTTGTGAGTTTGTTGGCTCGAATGGTAGGGCTGCTAAGACCTTTCTTTTTAAAGTACCTGTTCCTATTATCGATCGACCACCCTGTTTTCGCATGTGCGTTCTGATTAGAACTAATGCTAATTGGTTTGCAAGAAGTTCGTCGTAGGCAAGTCGCTGATAATTTTTATTTTCTGGATCTAAATCTATTTCGCTAGTCGGTGTATGAGCATTAATCAAGGCATCATTCCAGTTGGGCCATTCTTTTTTTTTTAAATAAGCTCTGTCTAACCATTCTGGTAATTCTTCTGTTATTGACAGCCCTTTTTTTATTATTTTGTTGAGAATTTTTTGAGATAAGCCTTGGGTCAATGGGTATATAGGTTCAACAACCTCAATTTTAGAGCGGTCTTTTAATTCGACTATATGATCCGGGTGTGCCATTTGAATTTTATCACCAAATATTTCAATAATACCGCTAATTATTCGCTGGTTGCCGGTTGGTAAAAGTTTTTGAAGGTAATCCGCTTTTGCATGGAAGAAAATTAGGGTTATCGTCCCGGTTTCGTCTGAGCACACAACTTTATAAGGTAATCTTCGTGATTTAGCTGGAATGTGTTGATCAATGCATACAGCTAATGTTGTTACTACTCCTGCTTGCGTATGAGCAATCTTGCGAGTGTAGCGTCGATCTATCATACCACTCGGTAAGTGCCACAATACATCGATTATATATGGACCTCCCAATTTTTCTATACATGTCGCAATACGGGGACCAACCCCACTTAGTGTTGTGACAGGTGAAAATAGTGAAAATAAAATTTCTGGCCGCATTTAAAATATTTTCTTATAAATCATTGCTGACATACTAGTTGCAAAGGTTTAAACCCTACCCAATTAATTAGTGTACAAAGATAGTTCATTGGAACCAGTATGGAAACTCTCCGCAAAAGAATTTTTTATAAGGCGACCCACCGCGGGTTGCAAGAAACTGATAAAATAATAGGTGGTTTTGCAGAACAGGAATTGAATAAATTGAGCCTGGATCATTTATGCGACTTTGATAAGTTGCTCGATGTTCCTGATGTTGATCTATTAAACTGGATTTTGGGGAGAGAGGATGTTCCTAAATCATTTGACAATGAGATTTTTAGATTAATAGTGAGTTTTAAAGAAAGTTTGTAATAAATTGTTGGATATAAAAAAAATACTAGAGAGTTTAGAAGATACCATCGTCGCTGGAGTTCCAGATGGTTACGACGGTATTGTATTGGATCAGTTTGTCCAGGAAGGAAAATCAGTATTATTTGTTGCCCGTGATGACCGTCGAATGGCTGCAATTGGAGCTAGTTTAGAATTTTTTTCGCCTGGATCTGAAGTGATTCAATTTCCGGCTTGGGATTGTTTGCCGTATGACCGTGTTTCGCCCAAAAATGATATTATTGCAGCGAGGGTTGACGCACTTACTAAGTTGGCAGATTTGAATGGTACTCACTTTCGAATTGTTTTGACCACTGTTGCTGCTTTATTGCAGCGTGTTCCTGCTAGTAAAACGTTAAGAGGTTCAACTTTATTGTTTGGAGCTGGTGGACAAACACTGCGCGATGTTTTAATGGAATACCTCCAGAATAATGGTTACGGTCGTAGCGAAACCGTTATGGAACCGGGGGAGTATGCGATTCGTGGTGGGATTATTGATCTTTTTCCTCCAGGATTTATCGAGCCACTTCGTTTGGATTTCTTTGGTGATGAGTTAGATTCTATTCGTACCTTTGAGGCTTTTAGCCAGCGTACCAGCGGCAGTTGTAAGAGTTTTACGCTTAAGCCATATAATGAGATTTCTCTTGATGAAGATGCGATCAGTCGGTTTCGTATTGGCTATCGTGCAGTCTTTGGATCAGTTTCGGACAAGGATCCTCTATACGGGGATATTTCCGAAGGACGTACTCATGCAGGTATGGAACATTGGCTACCTCTTTTTCATGAAGAGATGGAGACACTCGTTGATTATGTTCAAAATTTTGTTGTCATATTTGATTATCAGGTAGAAGAGGCAGCAATTTCGCGTTTGGAACTTATTCGTGAATGTTATGCTGCTCGTTCAGATATGAAAGCTCGAGGTCTTTCGGTATCTGAAATTACTTATAATCCATTACCAATTAATAACCTTTACCTCTCCCTTGATGAATTAGACATAGCCTTTTCTGGCCGTAAGAAGGTTAAATTTCAATCTTTTTCTGCACCTAAAACCCAGTTAAGAACGATAGATGCTGGTGGAAAACCCGGTTTTAGTTTTGCAGAAGCGCGGGCACTACCAACTGTAAATATTTATGATGCTCTTCGAGACCATATTAATGACGCTAATGAGGCGGGACGTTCTGTGATTATTGGGGCATTCTCAGAGGGATCAGGTGAACGCCTTCTTGGAATTTTGAAAACACACGATATCCTTGTATCCACAAATCCAGAAGGTTTGATCCGTTTAGCCGTTTTAAAATTGGAGTGCGGATTTATAGCACCAGGATTAGAGCTAATAACTGAGCAAGATATTTTAGGCGATAGATTAAGTTCACCAAAGCGCCGCAAAATTCGGGCAGAAAATTTTATAGCAGAGACCTCAGTGCTCAGTGCTGGTGACTTAGTGGTTCACATGGATCATGGTATAGGCCGCTTCGAAGAACTTGTAACACTTAATTTAACTGATTCTGGTGCTCCGCATGATTGTTTACGTTTAATTTATTACGGCGGTGACAAGCTATTTCTGCCGGTTGAAAATATTGAAATTATTTCACGCTACGGAGAGGGCACCGAAACTGCTCGTTTGGATAAGCTAGGTGGCGTAGCGTGGCAGGCGAGAAAGTCTGAGCTTAAGAAACGTATTCGTGAAATAGCAGATAGGCTCATTGCGGTTGCGGCAGCACGAGAGTTAAAAATGGCTGATACGTTGGTGCCACAACCGGCTGCGTTTGATGAGTTCTGTTCAGGATTTGCGTTTACCGAGACCGAGGATCAGGAGCGAGCTATCAATGATGTTATTGAAGATTTGGGGAGTGGTCGGCCAATGGATCGACTTATTTGCGGTGATGTCGGTTTTGGTAAGACAGAAGTTGCCTTACGTGCTGCTTTTATTGCTGCTATGGAAGGTAAACAAGTAGCCATTGTTGTTCCCACGACACTATTATCGCGCCAGCACACTAGGGTATTTGAATTACGTTTTGCAGATTTTCCGATCCAGGTGCGCCAACTGTCACGTTTAGTGTCTAAAAAGGAGACAGAGGAAACTAAATTGGGTCTAGAAACAGGTAAAATAGATATTGTTATTGGCACGCATGCCTTACTTGGTCAAAGCATTAAATTTGATCGTCTTGGGTTGCTAATTATTGATGAGGAGCAACACTTTGGGGTTATCCATAAAGAACATTTAAAATCAATGAAGAATAATGTGCATGTACTTACTTTAACTGCAACCCCAATTCCACGCACCTTACAAATGGCACTAACTGGCGTAAGGCAACTAAGCTTAATTACCACACCTCCCGTGGACCGGTTAGCGGTTAGAACTTTTATCCTACCATACGATCCAGTTATTGTGCGTGAAGCGATCCAACGCGAGCGTTACCGCGGGGGACAAATATTTTATGTTTGCCCAAGAGTATCAGATCTTAGTCATATTGAAGAGGAATTACGTGAATTAGTTCCTGATTTAAGAATTACACGGGCCCACGGTCAAATGCCGCCAAATAAACTTGAAGACGTTATGAATGCATTTTATGACGGTACATACGACTTATTATTGGCTACAAATATTGTAGAATCTGGACTTGATCTTCCTAATGTAAATACCATAATTTTGCATCGTTCTGACATGTTTGGGTTATCTCAACTCTATCAATTACGTGGACGCATTGGCCGTTCAAAGGTTAGAGGTTACGCTTATTTTACAATCTCACCTAAACGTTCTTTGTCCACGCCAGCAATGAAACGGCTGGAAGTAATGCAATCATTAGATACACTGGGTGCTGGTTTCACTCTAGCAAGCCATGATCTAGATATTCGGGGAGCTGGAAATCTCTTGGGTGATGAGCAGACCGGACATATTAAGGAGGTCGGTGTTGAGCTATATCAAACTATGCTTGAAGAAGCAGTCGCAGAGGCCAAGTCGACGGGGGATAATGAAGATAATATTGTGGATAAGTGGACCCCGCAAATTGATATAGGTATCCCAGTATTAATTCCTAGTGATTATGTGCAAGAATTGGGCGTACGCCTATCTCTCTATCGCCGTATTTCTAATCTTTTGAACGAATCAGAAATAGAATCCTTTGCTGCAGAAATGATTGATCGTTTTGGTTCCCTTCCGATTGAAGTTACAAATTTATTGGAAACTGTCGCCATAAAAAGGCTGTGTTTAGCTGCTGGAGTTGAAAAAGTTGATGCAGGTTCTAAAGGTGCGGTTATAGCATTCCGCCATAATGAATTTAAAAACACTGCTGGCCTTGTTGAGTTTATTAACACGCAAGCAGGAACAATAAAAATCCGACCTGATCACAAACTTGTTTTTATGCGAAAATGGGAAGATGCAGCTGCGCGTCTGGTTGGGGTCCAGTACCTGATTAAAGAGCTTTGTAAAATTGCGGCTTAATAAGCATTAGAAATAGATTTTATAAACTAGCGAATACTGTTTAGAATTTGAGAAAGTTTTTCAATTCCTAAATATTCTTGTTTCCCATGGCCATAAATAATTTGACCTGTTTTATTGAAAATAAAACTCATTGGGACATTTGTAAGAGGTGAAAAGTGGGTTTCTATTTCTTGATTTGACCTAATGACACGGATAATTGGATGAAAACTCCGGACAAGATTATTCAAACGGCCTGGAGGGGCTTTTCCATCGCGGTTTTCTCCCCAATTAATAGCTATAATACTAATCTTTTTTATACCACCCTTGTTAAGAAATTCACTGAGTTGCACGAACTCGGCTCTGCAAGCGCCTCACCAGCTTGCAAAAAAAGTTATAAGAATTGGTATATCGGTAAATGTTGCTTTCGTGATATTTTTCCCAAGGATAGGATTGGATTTTATTAATATGTCTTTTAGGTTTTGTGAAAGGTTAAGTGTTTTATTGGTCTCCGCTTGGGTAACGCTAGGAATAAAAAAAATATTAAATAAAAGTAAAAACAAAAAATACCTTAATTTTGTAGAATTATTACCCATAGTTTTTACCTTTAGTTGTTTAACTGGTTAACCATTTAAAAAATTATTTTTCTGACAAGTGAAAACGGTTAGCTCGTCTAGATAGAGTTGGGTTATTTGTTGTGCCAAATATATTCTGAATTTAACTCTACTATATGTTTACACCCGATTTGGGCGAGTGTTTTGTCGACCTCATTCACTATTAGGTCAAGGACAAACTCGGCCCCTGGTTCATTGAGTGCCCCTAAGCCATACATAAATGTGCGCCCTGTGAAAGTAAATGAAGCACCTGAAGCAAAGGCTTTAATAATGTCGGTGCCGCAACGAACTCCGCTATCCAACATTACGGTCAATTCAGGGTCGGCTGCGTTGACTATCTGAGGTAGTGCTTCGATCGTAGATGGAGCGCTATCCAATTGGCGGCCACCATGATTAGAAATGATTATACCATCAGCGCCAACGCGCATGGCAGCTTTTGTAGACTTGGGCGAAAGAATACCTTTTATGACAAATGTACCATCCCACGAATCTCTAACTCGTTTTATTAAATCTTCATTTAATCTGGCTGAAACTTGAAGAACTTGAGCTGCGTTTAAAGATTGATTTTTTGTAATGTTTTTCATGTATGGCATCATAGTTTTAAATTGAGGAACACCATTTATTAAGGTGTCGAGTGCCCATCGTGGTTTTCTCATTATGTCCATAATCACTTTGGGCGTCATTTTAAAGGGTATTGTAAAGTTATTGCGAAGATCCCGAAGTCTTATTGAGGGTTCTGGTATATCAACAGTCAATACTAGGACCTTTATCCCTGATTCCTTAGCGCGTTTGATTAAATCAAAACAAATGTAATCCTCGCCAGGTATATAAAGCTGAAACCACGTATGATCAGGGGCTATTTTTGCAATTTCTTCTATAGAAGAAGTTCCAACGGCACTCAACAGGTAGGGTATATTTCGTTCCTTTGCCAATTTGGCCAGAATTTTATCCGCATTCGGCCAAATTAAATTTGCAAGGCCCATTGGAGAGATCCCAACTGGTGCGTCATAGACATGCCCGAATAGTGTGACTTTCTGATTTCGATTGGTTACGTCGCGTAGGTATTCGGGTTGGAGAGTAATATTTTTAAATCCAAATCGATTACGATGAATATTTTCTTCAGTACCTGCACCACCATCTAGATAGTCGAAGGCAAGCTTAGGTATTCTTTTTTTTGCCTGCGACCTTAATTCGTCGATTGTAAAATATTTATTTAGGTTCATTGCCGTTAATTTATTTATGTGTTGGAAAGAATATATCAAAAAATAGGATTATTAGATTTATTGATGTTATCGTTTGTTATATTTAGCATACGAAGAAGAATTTTAGTGTCCTGTGCCCCTGATATTGAAAATTTTTCATCAAAAATAAATGCAGGAACGCCATTTATACCTAAGCGCAAAGTACGCTGGTTTTGAGCAAGAATTTCAAGGGTATCTTTGTCACTATAAAGGTATTTCCTAACCTCGGAGCTATCATAGCCTAATTCTGTTGCAATACCTATAAGAACCGACCGATTCCCAATGTCTTTTCCCATCATAAAGTAATTTTGGTAAAGAGACTCCAACATCTCAGCACCTCGGTTATTACGAATTGCTAGTTTAACCATTCTATGTGAATCTAAGGAATTTGGGGCTCGCTTTATTCTAGTAAACTCAAATTTTAAATTAAGGTCTTTAGCTGTTTCATTAATCGTATTATTTAAATTTTTAATTTCAACCTTTCCACCGAATTTATATTGCATGTATTCCTCGTAATCCATGCCCTCTACAGGCATTCCTGGATTGAGAAAATATGTATGCCAAATAATCTCGAAATTTGAATGTTGTTGCTGATCTAGCAATAAATCTAGCCGCCGTTTCCCAATGAAACACCAAGGGCAGATTGTGTCGAATATTACGTCAATACGCATAAAGTAATTTAGTTTTATTTTCCCCTAAATTCAATATTGAACTATTTTTTTATCATAAGATAGGTGATTTAGCGGAATTCAGTTTTGCCTGGATTTATAGTCAAACTGGAAGATCTAAGACATCTATTGTAAAATATTTTTTTTCATGGCAATTTAAAAGATTACTTTTATTTGTAAAAGAATTATCAAATGGCGCTAAACAAAAATTTCGGCGGCATTAGTCGTGTCTTTAATAATCAAAATTATCGTTATTACTGGGTTGGTGGTGCAACCTCAATCTTAGGATTTTGGTTGAGTAAGTTAGCACTTGGATTGTTAACATGGCAGTTAACCCATTCGCCATTATGGCTTGGTGTTATCGGCTTTTCAGCTACTTTTCCAACGGCTATTTTTTCACCATTTTCTGGTGCCATTGCAGACCGTTATGGACTTAGAAAAATAGCTTTATTTGCAATCTCTGCATCAGCAATAATATCTTTTGTTATAGGTATATTTACGTATTTCGATGCAATGACAATTGAATTACTTGCTATCTTAGTTTTAATTCAAGGAGTTACGCTTGCGTTTGATTTACCATCGCGCCAGGCCCTAGTTTATTATGCTGTCCCAAAAGATGATCTCTCATCGGCTATTGCACTAAATACCACGACATTTCATTTAGGTGCGTTTATCGGCCCTGCACTATTCGCATTATTAAACCCCTTTTTTGGCATATCATTTGCCTTCTTTTTTAATTCATTTACATTTTTAGTTTTTGCTGGAGCTTTGATGGCCATGGAATTGAAGCCGAGTTCCCCTAGAGATGCAGGTGGTCCAACAATATTGGCAGATATGATCGAGGGAATTCGTTATACTTACGTTCATCCTGGTATATTTGCCGTTCTTGCTATTACATTAGTATCACATCTCTTCATTCGACCGTATATTGATTTATTACCGGCTTTCGCAGATGCGGTTTTTAATGCAGGTGAGAACGGTTTTGCGATGCTTGCTGGGGCCTCTGGTTTGGGGTCGTTTGCTGGTGGTGTATGGCTCTCTATTAGGGGTAGGAATGAAGGTCTAACGCGCATTTTATGTCTAGGAATTTTTGGTTCTGCATTATTTCTTATTATTTTTGCATCTACTAAAAGTTATTTTTTAGGCTTAATTTGTATGGGAGCCCTGGGATTTTGTTTAATAACAATGGCGGTTTCCTCTCAAAGCTTAATTCAAAATTCTGTAGATTCAACCAAGCGGGCTAGGGTTATCAGCTTAAGCACCGGTATCGCGGTTGGTTTTCCTGCTGTTGGCGCCCTGGTTCTTGGTCTGTTTAGTGATTTTTTTGGGGTACAAGGCCCAACTTTGGTGGCTGGTTTATTTTGTTTAATTTATTCTGGCTGGTCGGTCAGGCGGTTGTTAAGTCAATCAAGTTCTTTAGAGTTAAATTTAAAATAAGCAAACCATGACCATAATTCTACTCAGCAATCTATTATATAACCTTTTAAATATCAGGCAGCATTGCGTGATTTTAATTTCATTGCGATAATTTTATAGACGTCTAAACCGGTTATATCAGAAATTTCTTCGCAGGAAAGAGAGGTTTCGTTTAGTAATATATTTGTGTGGGCCTCCGGGTTTCTTCGAGTTTTGCTATTTTGGCGTCGGGCACTTGCAGCCTCTTGCGCAGCCTTTTTCGCATTTTCGGCTTTATCCAGGCCCCGTTCTTTAGCTTGATCCATTGCTGTTTGCCATTGCTTTTTTTCTTCTTCAGCGCTTTGTTGATTTGCTACAATATTTGAAGCATCTTTAGTTTTAACAGGTTGTTGATATAAGCCTTCCGTTATTGAATTTTTATTAGAAGTTTTCTCATCTGGTTTCCAGCGAGCAGCTTCATCTAGCGTCATATTATATTTTTGGGCAATACGCGTAGCTGCAGCTAGAGCATTCTCACGTTCTCCAGGGTATTTACTGTCGTTTGCTAGTTCTAAAAGGTTTCGAAAACGGTTTCTTTCTGCCTCTGTAAAATAGTTGTTAATAGTAGACCTCAATCAATTGTTAAAAAAATTATATAATAGTATTAATACAAATTAATATTCTTATCATCAAGAAATAAGATACTTACCCAATACAAGTATAATGTGGAATTGGGTTATTTCTATTTTAAATTTCCTTTAAGACTGGCTGATTTGTGTTCCAGAATTCTAATCCATTGTGCTAATAATAAATTTAGAGCTGTACCTACAAATAAAATCCAGCCTGCATTATCCCATGTCCCGGTATACGTTACAAACCATGCGACAACTGGGGGACCAAAAAGATGGCCAATTTGAGAGCCTTGGTAAACGATACCATTAGTAGAACCAAGTTGTGCCTTAGATGGACTATGAATTGGTACGCTGGCCATAATAGCAGATGGTTGAAGTGCACCTAAAAATGAAAAAATAAGGACAAGACCAAATCTTAGCAGATCTGGCAGAATTGGTGGAAATATAAATAGTGCTGATAATCCCATAGCACTGGTGCCGAAGCTAATAAGTATCCAGCGAGCGATCCCCCGGTGGATTAGCCATGCTCCAAATAAATTTCCAAAGATATTTATAATAACTGCCGCTGCGGCTAATCCGGCTGCTAATTTTAGATCAAATCCACGTTCCTCAATAGCGAAAGTTGGTAGCCAGACCATAATAGCAAACCATTGAAATGTATAGGTCATAAAACAAATTGAGATTAACCATGGACCCGGTGTTGAGGTGGTTTTTTTAATAGTTAACCAATAAGGTTGTTTGTTAGTAGACGTTTGAGAATCGATTGATTTGAATATGATTAATGCCAAAACCATAAAAGCAATTGTGAAGATGCCTGTTGTCCACCATAGATGGCGCCAGCCAAATTGTTGCATTATTACTGGCGCTCCTAACATTGTTATAGCCATACCTAGGGGGGTAACACTACTCCAAAGACTGACAGCAAGTGCACGATGTTGATCATTGGCTAGACCAGCGATTAGTGCCGGTAAGATAGCCATTGTGCCTATATATCCTGTACCCTCTATAAGACGGGAAAGTAGTAAAATTTCTGTAGATTCCGTATATGCGCCCAGGAAAGAGCCAATTGAGATAATACCTAACGAGTAAGTGATAACTTTAACTCTGCCAATGCGATCTGCATAAATTCCAGCTATCATGCCTGTGACGCAACCCATTGCTGAAAAAATAGAAACTACCCAGCCAGCCATAACTAAACTTAGCGATAAATCAATTCTTATGCTTGGAATGGCGGGGGGGGTTTTCCCAACATATCCCGCGACGGCGACGCCAATTGCTAGGGCCAAAAATATATGACCCCATTTAGATTTTTGGAAAATTGTATTTTTCATGTTTATTCTGCTATTTATTTATCAGCTCAAAAACTAAAAAAAATATCCGCCGTGTTCCGTATGAATAATTATTAGTTTATTAAAAAAATCTTTCTAGGAATAAAGAAAAATTAAGAACTAAAACTCATAATATTAAAATTTTTTAATTAAAGAAATTTAGGCTCTAGGCGGTTATGCAATTAGGTGACTGTCATCGTATGGATGATGACCGTTAACCCGTATTTTTTCTTGAAGCTTAAGAGCTTGGAGTAACGCGTCTTCTTCAGTCCTGCAAATTGAAACCAAACCGGGGGCTCCACCATTATCAAAAATTACCCATTCATCACTTGACGCTTGATATTGTATCGAAATGCGCACGGTTTTTCTCCTTTAAAATTTTGAGAATCTTAATTATAAGAAGTTACGATTAGGTGAATAAAATTTAATTATTTATCTACATCGAAATTATTAAGAGGAGAAATACCTCAAGTAAATTATTAGGGTATAGCCTGCAAATTTCTATTAGTATTTAACCTGGCTAATAAAGAATGAAGGGCTGGTTAAACTCCACCGTGATGGTACCTCTAATCGATTAAAATTTATCTGATAAAAAATATTCATCCGCATATTATTATTTGTGACATGTCCTGAACAGATGATTTGGCTAAAGATCAACTCTCATAATAACTCATGACTACGTGTTTGGCTTCTGCAAAAAATAGCCAGCGTTCAATTGAAATGCCTATAGTTGCTGTTGCAACAGCAGCTATAGTTAATAAAAATGCGTTAGTGGGAAATAAAAAGCTCAAGCCAATAAAAATTATTGGTAAAATAAATAAAGTTATGAGTACTATTTTTCTTAATTTTTCAGCATGTTTTCGTGCAATTTGATAACCCATTTCTTGTTGAAGATAATTTTCTGAGGTGTGAGGTTTTTCAAGGACGTTTACTTTACCAATACTACCTAGGCCTGTTGCCGTCTCTATATTGGTATTGGTTGGCATTAGGTCTAACATCTTCCAATATTTAATTTTTAAAAACATAGTTATTATTAGAACTAATAGACAAAATTTCGATAACTCTAAAATTTCTATACTAAAAGCACATAATAATGTAACTAAGACTAAACTTCCGGAAGCTATGCTAAGAAATAGATAGAGCACTGGAACCAATGAAAGCGTCCAAGCTGGTATAGCTTTTAATGATGCGTAGATCATACTGGTACAGTAAACCGTTACAAAAGATCCAATTGCGGCCAATAAACCCATGACCATATAAACGCCATCGGTTTGTTCTTCGATTATCCAGCCCAATACCATTACACATGCTGGCACATATGTGAACATAGCTGCTACGCCTTCTCGTGATAACCAGGAAGTTTGCCATTGTGTCAAAGCACGCCACGCTCGTTCAGGGTGACCAAGGTGGAAGGTGGAGGAGAGGAGGCCCGCTGTAATCAAACTTAAAGAGAGAACCAGAGCTATCAGAAAAAACCATTTATCATGAGGCAAATAATTTCCTATATTCAGTATACCCAGTAATGCGAGTAAACCATAGCCTGCCCCCGAGGCTGTTGTAAAAAATATAACTGAGTAAGCTGGATGCATTTAATTTAATCACTTAATACTTTATCAAGCCAGCCAAGAAAACCACCGTCAGGAGAGGCATCTTCAAGTTTAGCTTTAGAGGTTATTGAATTTGGTCCCATCTGACGTGTTCGAGGGGGGAGGTACTTGTTTACTGGTTTGGTGTTTTGTTCAGGCATTAAATCATAACCACCCCGAGATTTAACCATTTTTGAAACATCAGAATCGGGATCTCCCAGGTCACCGAAGTGACGGGCGTTTGCAGGGCAGGTTGATACACAAGCAGGCTGCCGGCTCTCTTCTGGTAAATTTTCGTTATAAATTTTATCAATACATAGCGTACATTTTTTCATTACACCTTCACTTGAATCATACTCACGGGCGCCGTATGGGCATGCCCAAGAACATAGTTTGCAGCCAATACACAAATCTTCATTGACCAAAACTATACCATCTTCTTCGCGTTTATAGGAAGCACCTGTTGGGCAAACGGTGACGCAGGGAGCATCTTCGCAATGCAAGCAGGACTTAGGGAAATAGACGGTTTGACTTTCGCCTGCTGGGCGCTGGATTTCATAAGCATGAACTCGATTGAACCAAACTCCTGTGGGATCTGCTCCGTAAGGGGCTGTGTCGGTCATTGGAGCGTGATACCCTGAAGTATTCCACTCTTTACAATTAACTGAACATGCGTGGCAACCTACGCAAATATCAAGATCAATAACCAGGCCTAGCTTTGTCTTAGTGTTTTGGGGAAGAGCGGTCATTTAATATCGTCTTTGTTAACCGTATATTTAATAATATTTGGGCGATTTGGCATTGTTGGTGGCAGTTTTACCCTGTTGAATTGGGGCTGGCTTTTAGTATCCTCATTTTGTTCTTTAGATGGGACTTTTTCAATTTTAACCCTGACATCAAACCATGCAGCTTGACCTGTTATAGGATCAGAATTTGAATAATTATAATTGTGTTCATTAGTTGGAAGTAGGTCATCGATCAGATGATTAAGTAAGAAACCTTCTGTGTATTCTTTAGCGTTATCGTCAAGGTTCCAAGCACCAGTTCTTTTACCAATTCCATTCCATGTCCAAATGGTTTTTGAGTTTACTCCTTTCATTAACTTAACCCGGACTTTTATTCTACCTTTTCTACTGGACACAAACACCCAATCTTCATCGATGATATTGTTAGCCTTTGCGAGCTCTTCTGGGATGTAGAGCCTATTAGTGCCGTGAATTTGTCTTAACCATGCATTTTGAGATCCCCACGAGTGATACATTGCAGCCGGTCGTTGTGTCAGCGCATGCAAAGGGTATTCTCTAGTATCGATTGCCGCCTGGTCGAATGGTTCGTACCAGATTGGTAGCGGATCAAAATATTTCTCGATACGTTTTTTATGTTGGTCAGGTGGAATATACCGTCCGTGGCCTTGGGCAGAAAGTTTAAATTTTTGCTGCGGCTCGCTATAAAGATTAAAGATGATGGGTGTTGCTTCTTTGATAAACCCCATCTTGGTTGCATAATCTAAATAAGATGCGTTAGCATGGCGAAAATAACGCGCTTCTTTTGGTATTTTATCATACCAAAAGCAACCATTTTCAATATAAGAATCTAACTGATTCTTATTAGGCTTACCTTTCCCCTTTTCTTTACCGTTTTCCCCTCTAAAACCTGCTAGGCTGCCAACGCCCGGCATGCGTTCGTGGTTAGTAATATAATCCTTGTAACCTTCGGGGAAGCGGCTACTCCCATCTTCTTTGACAAGCCCGGGTAGTCCAAGTCGGCTGCCAATATCAATCAATACATCTTGAAATGGCCTTACATCTCGATCAGGCTGAACTACGGGATGTCGGATACCATCTGCGGCACCTTCGGCATCACTAATTGGACGGTCAAGCATGGATATGCAATCCCAACGCTCCAAATAAGTTGTATCGGGTAAGATTAAGTCTGCATAAGGCACAGTTTCTGAATAGAATGCATCTGAATAAATAATTTTTGGGATTTTATAGTCGCCTGAACTCTCGTCCTTAGCTGTTAACATTGATATTGTTTCGGCAGTATTCATAGACGAATTCCAGGCCATGTTAGCCATGTACATAAATAACAAATCAATTTTATAGGGGTCACCTTTAGCTGCATTTGTAATGATGGTGTGCATCATCCCGTGAGAAGCCATGGGCGCATCCCACGAAAATGCCTTATCGATGCGCATAGGCCCATTGTTATTATCAAGTAATAGATCTTCAGGGCCTTGAACAAAGCCTAAATGGGGTCCAGGAAGAGGAGTGTTAGGCTTTATTTGATCGGGATGCCCTGTTGGTTTTGGTAGCGAATTGAAACCTTTTGGATATGGCGCTTTGTATCGAAGCCCACCTGGACAGTCTATGCTACCAAGTAGTATCTGCAGCAAGTGAATGGCTCGGCAAGTATGAAAGCCGTTGGAGTGTGCAGATATGCCACGCATTGCATGCATTGCCACCGGACGGCCAATCATTTTTTCATGCTTCTGACCCCGCCAATCAGTCCAAGGCTGGTTTATTGTAATCTCGTTTTCAAAAGCAACTTCTGCTATTTCAGCTGCTATTCGACGTATGGTTTCAGGTTTGATACCCGTCTGAGATGCGACCAAATCTGGGCTGTACTGTTCATCTAAGTAACGTTCTGCTAATAATTCAAAAACTGGCCGAACTTTTACCCCATCCGGCAACTCAAAGCTTCCCTTCATTGCTGGTTTCAATGTTGCATCTGTGAAAGGAACTGCTTTATTACGAGCGCGGTCCCAGCAAAGCTCTTGATCTTTACTATCGCGAGCAAAGAGACCGTGATCTTTTTCTCCGGGGTTTTGTATGACTAAGTAAGGCGCATTAGTATAGCGTATTAAATAATCAACATCTATTTTACCTGCGCGTAATAGCTCGTGCATTAATGACATTACAAATAAACCATCGGTGCCCGGTGTTATACCGATCCACTCATCTGCAATTGCCGAGTAGCCAGTTTGAATCGGATTGACTGAAACAAATTTAGCTCCGCGATTTTTAAGCTTACTCAGTCCCATTTTAATTGGGTTGCTATCGTGGTCTTCTGCAACACCAAGCATTAAAAAATATTTTGTATTATCCCAATCTGGTTCAGAAAACTCCCAAAATGCACTACCAAAAGTGTAAACTCCACCAGTTGCCATGTTAACTGAACAGAAGCCACCATGTGCAGCATAGTTAGGCGTACCAAATTGTTGGGCCCACCAACTTGTTAAAGCCTGGCTTTGATCTCGTCCGGTAAAAAAGGCGAGTCGTTTTGGATCAGTTTCACGAATAGATGAGAGCCAAGCGGTTGCAATGCTTAATGCTTCATCCCACTCTATCTCTTCAAACTCACCTGCTCCACGTTCGCCAATGCGTCGCAGTGGTTTGGAAAGACGGGCAGGGGAATAGTGCTGCATGATGCCTGCAGAACCTTTAGCGCAGAGGACGCCTTTATTAACGGGATGATTTGGATTTCCTTCAATATAACGAATTTTTCCATCTAGTAAATGGACTTTAATTCCGCAGCGACAGGCACACATATAGCATGTTGTCGTATCAACTTTATCAGAGATAATACTAGATTTTTCGAGTGGGTGCTGTGAGCCGTCCATACGCTTATTAAATCCCTGGAATTATTTGGATCGCTATATCAGCCACCTTTTTTAATTATATAAGTATAAACACCTTGAGAGTTATTGCTTTCAAGTAACTTGTGCCCCGCTGTATGACAGAAATGATTAAAGTCTATAACTGAGGCTGGATCCGTTGCAAATATTTTTAACGTACTCCCTTTCTCTATCTGCTCCATAGCTTTTTTTGCTTTTAATACCGGCAAGGGACAGTTTAAACCCTTGGTATCAAGCTCCAATTCCATAATTTTATTCCTACTTAACTTCTTTATTCTATATAACCTATAACTGTTGATAGTTGATCAATCAAACTAATCGTTTATGCTTAAATGTATACAATTTGGAATGGTTTTAATGAAATTGAATTACTTACAGGGCGCTCCACAGGGTGCGCATGACTTTCCTATTGCAGTCTGGGATAACAATTTGTGTGAACTTTTACTCGTTAGATGGTCCGCTATCATGACAATGAATGTTAATAAAATTATTGTAAAATAGATAGACTTTGGTGATAGAAGTTTTTTCATTTCTTAACTATTAATCTTAAAGCCAAAAAAAGGTCGGAGTTTTATTCCAATCCAGCTTCCGGCTAAAGCCATTCCAAACCATATCCAGCCATGGAGGCTGCCTGATGCGGTGCCAGCTAAGAATGCTCCTATATTACAACCAAATGATAATCTTGCACCAATACCCATTGCTAAGCCACCTATGGCGGCCGCTAGTAATTGCTTGTTTCCGGGCCACTCATTATTCTTTAATTTCCCCGCGACAGCGGCAGTAATGCCTGCGCCGATTATCATTCCGATATCCATAAGACTACTAATGTTTGATAATACTGATAGCTCCAAAGCTCGCTTTGGACCAGGCCATGTCCAAAATGTAAAATCAGTCATGGTTAGGCCTAGAGCCTGAAGGGCCTTAGCTCCCCATAATGTAAATCCAAAAGTCACACCCCAGGGATGTCCGGATAAAATGAAGACAGCACAACACAGTAATGCAATTATTAATGTTCCAAAAATAAGGTGAGGTGGTAGTTTTTGATCTCGAGAGTAACCTAATAAATAAAAACCAATTGAAACTGAACTTAATAAAAGGATATTGATTATTGTTCTAAGTTCAGTGCTTACCCCCCCCCCAATAACGATGTTTCCGAGAGATCCCCATAATAAAACCGGTGGTAAAATTATAGATCCAATCACTGAACCAGCGATAAAAAAAGGAAGGGCTATGATCATACGACCAGAACTAGCTCCAAAGCTAAATAATACTCCAGAGCCACAACCGTTAGCTAATTGCATGCCAATGCCAAATAAAAACGCACCTATAAAAAGTGAAATAGATACAGGGGCAACACTACCGGACGCATCAATACCCCATAATTCTGCTGGAATAAAAATAAAGGCACAAATTGCAGCTAGGCAAAAATGAGATGACAGCTGCATGGTGTGACCATGAACTAGAAAGTTTCTCCATCCTGAGGCAAAACCGTATTGGAAATATAAAAAGACGCCACCTAGAAGAGCACCTAAGCAAAAGAGGATAACGCCAGAAAACCCAGTATCAAGTGAAATTAAACCTAAAATGATTAGAGCTATAATAAATAAAAATATTAAGCTACGGAATTCATCAAAGATTATTCCAAATAAATTGGACTTTGAAAATAATATATCAGAGGGGGAATTAGACACAATATTATTAGCTTTTCAGGTTTTTATGTAAGAAACAACAGCCGGCATATTATTCTACCGGCTGTTGCAATAGATTTCAAAAACTATCCGTTTATATTTTTGATAAACCCTTTAATTTTTTGAAGATTTGACTGATCGTCAATTACAGGGTTACTTTGATTGGAAGTCCATTCAACCATTGAACCGTCATAAAGCTTTACATTTTTCTTACCCAGAACCTCAGACAATACAAACCAATTGGTCGCGGCCCAATGGCCAGTATTACAATATGAAACTATCGGTTTTGAATCGATTATTGAATAGATACTTGCTAATTCTTCCCGGTCTTTAAGTCTATTTGATTTTAGGTCGTATGAATTGGCTTGAGATAAATGCTGAGCGCCAGGAATTCGTCCCGATAATTTAGCTTTTTTATGTTTAGCTTTTCCTACAAATTGATCTTCAGTCCTTCCGTCTAGCAAAACAACATCTTTTTGTTGTTCAACAATTTTTAAAACGTTTTCTGTTGAGATATAAGTATTAGGTTTAAAAGAAGCTATAAAGTTTCCTTTATTTATTTTACTTGGATTATTTTTTTCGATTAAAGTTGGAAATTTATTAGACCAAGCCCGATAACCCCCGTCTAGTATTGATACATTAGCGTGGCCAAAAGCTTTAAAACTCCAGTAAGCACGAGCTGACGAACCAAAATCAGAGGAACTTACACCGGCTGGAATTAAAATTACATGGCTATCAGATGAAACACCGAGCCCACGAGCTAGAACTTGGAATTGCTCAGCTGATGGCACCAGACCGACGACACCATTTTTGCTAGTTCGCCATCCATCTTTCAAGTAATCTGAATGTACTGATCCCGGAATATGACCTTTCAAGTAAGTTTCATATGATCCACCATCAATTTTATTACGGAGATCAATTTTGATAACTTTTGGGTTGGTAATATTCTTTTCAAGCCATATTGAATCAACCAAGGGACTCGCGGATACAAGATTGGTGAGCCCTAGAAAAACAATGCTACTAATCGCTAATAATTTTAATTTATTCATAATATTACTCCTAAAATTGGTAACTAAATTAGATAAAGTATTTTTAATTACACTTAGCATAAAGTATTTTAAATTATATTACAAATTAATTATTTTAATTATTTATATTACAATTTTAAAATGTAAAATATAATAAAAGAATACTTTACCGGTTCAAAACTTAATTGTTGTTATGTTTATTCCTAGTGGGAAGTCTATTTAAAAAAATAATGAAACTCTCATTGTTAAGCATTGTCTATTTGGAAGTCGGATTACACGTCAGGGCCATTTGGAAAACATATTATGAGGTGGTTAGCTCAATTACATAGAGTAGTCATTCTCACTAATTTATCATGGATGAACTAACGCTGTGTTTATGATTACTCAGTTTCTTCAATAATTATCTATTCTGATCCTAGATTTTCAATCATAGTTAGCAAACAGTCGCGCAGTAATTTAATTTCTTTCTGGGTAATATTTTTTCGCGCTATTTTATTTACTTCTTCCGCTAAGGGTACTAGTTTATTCTCCAATTTACGGCCTTTTAGTGTCAAAAAAACATGGCGTTTGCGTTTATTTTTGCCCAAATGACGTCGCGAGATGTAACCCTTGTTTTCCATCTGGCGGACGACATTTGCAGTCGTTGATTCCATTATACCGGCCATTGAACTCAGTTCCCTTTGTGATAAACCGTCTTGTGTCCACAGAACCCGTAAAATTGACCATTGACTGAATGGGACCCCGTATTTTTTAAGCTCATTCTGGAGAGATCGAACCAGTGCGCGGGTAGCATCTTTAATTAAATGTGCAATTCGATCATCTGGCACACTATTTTTCCAGTGACTGAGAATGATTTCAGTTTCATTTGTCATGTTCCCTTCGCCGCAATAGGAACTTGGTGTTTTAGGGTGATTTCTTCTCTGTTTTTTGCTGATTCTAGGATGGCGAGGCTCACTTCAAGATTTGCGAGTGCCCAATTACCGTCGTGAGTAGGTGGGACGTTATAATAAATTGCATTGACGATTTCATCTATGACTTCCGATCGTGGCACTGCTGGTATATTTAATCTATTTTCTAGGTGTTCATCATTACTATAAATGGCAACGCCCCATGGCATAGGGCGTATGTCCGCATTCTCGCAGGAGGCAATCACAGTTCCAAAATGCTGGTGTTGGCGACTTTCATCTTGATTGATCAATTTTGAATTATAATCTGCTCCTCCAAAGTTTTGGCTAGACTTTAAATCTTCTTCATTTATTTTAGGTAGATTGGATGTCAACTTTTTTCTGGATTGCCAATATACATCGGGGTTCTTTGGGCTTCCTAATTCGCTGTTCCAATCCATTAGTTCATCAGAGTCAAAATGAGCATAGCCACTATAGGTTGCTGTTGCTGTTGTTCCATCTTCGAAAGTAAGTAAGGCGTTATAGGCGCCCTCAGTTTTACGAGCAGGGTCCCAATTGCCCGTATTAGCGCGTATACTTTTTAAACATCCACCGCCAAGAATTCTTATAATATCAATTTGGTGGGCGGCTTGGCTAAACACTACACCACCTCCTTTTTCAGTTATCAACTCATCCGGGCGACGCGGTCGATACATGAAATCTGTGTAATTTAAAGCCGTTAGCATTTGTAGTCGGCCGTATATACCGCTGACAATTAGTTCGCGGGTTTGCTGGATTGGTCGATTGAATCCATGACTATGTCCCACGACTAAATGGACGCCAGCTTCTTCGACTATTTCATTAATCTGTTGCGCATCCTCTATCGTTAGAGCCATTGGCTTTTCGAGGAGCACGTGTTTGCCGGCAGAGACAATTTTCGTAATCTGTTCTACGTGGAGATTTGCAGGTGTAGCTAGATAGACGATGTCGATGTCGGCATTATCCAGTAACAATTCATAGTTTTCAAATGCCGATCCGCCGAAATCCCTCTCGAATTGCAGCCGTGCTTCGTTACGTGGGTCAGCTCCAGCAACTAATTCTATTCTGGTATCTTGGATAAAGGTTGGTAACATGATAGTGAAGGCTCGACCCATTCCAACTACGCCTAACTGCAGAGGCCTTTGAGGGTCGACGCTAAGTGACATTTTATTACTCTACTTCCTTGTCTTGCATTTATCCTAGACATCCAAAGTAATGGTCTTTATAAAATTAGGTACCTAAGTTTATGGAGTGAATATTTATTATCAAGCATATACACTATTTTATATATATGAATAAAAATAGGGAAACTATCAAGTGCTAAGTGCTGAACAAAATGAACTCTTAACTCGTGTTGAAGGTAGTGCCCCAATGGGCCAGCTCATGCGGCGTCATTGGCTTCCTGCGTGTTTATCTGATGAAGTTGCTTTACCTGATTGTACGCCCTTACGGGCCCGGTTACTTGGTGAAGACCTTGTTATATTCAGAGACACAGAGGGAAAGTTGGGTGCTTTGGCTGAGCAGTGTCCCCACCGCAAGGCATCTTTAGCATTTGGTCGGAATGAAGAGTGTGGACTGAGATGCTTATATCATGGATGGAAGTTTTCTGTTGATGGCAGCGTAATGGATATGGCGTCAGAACCTAATAGTGAACGCAAGAAGAATTCTATTAAGCATAAAGCATACCCTATAGAAGAAAGTGGCGGGTTTATTTGGGTGTACCTTGGGCCAGAAGAAGACATGACTACTTTCCAGCCGCCAGCATGGGCTCCGTCTCCAGACGTGAAAGCTAGTGTTGTAAAAATTCATACGCATTGTAATTGGGCCCAAGTGCTTGAAGGCTCCATAGACTCTGCCCATAGCTCGAGCCTTCATTCGTCAAATATGCCTACGGCTGAGGTCGAAAATTCTACGGCTACAGCCGACTCCTGGCTGCGCCCATCCAAAGATAAGTCGCCGAAGTTAGAAATCGAAATGACAGATTATGGGTTTCAATATGCAGCTTTGCGTAAACCCATTAAAAACGAGGAAAAAAACTACTACATAAGAACGACTATTTTTATTGCTCCATTTACAGTTCTTATTCCGCCCAATACCGAGTATAAGCTTGCTCAAATATTATTCCCTATAGATGACTATAATACCATGTTTTACTGGGTGGCATGGCACCCTGATCCAAAAAAGGGAATTAGCCAGGACGAATGGCGGCGGTTTTGTGCTGCTGAAGTAGGAACCGATCTTGATGAAAACTATATACGAAACCTTAACCTTGGTAACTGGTTCAAACAGGATAGGGACGCGATGAAAAAAGGGCATTTCACTGGTATAAAAGGTATACCCGCGGAGGATATGGCCATGTGGGAGTCGATGGGTCGTATTGCGAATAGGAGCCATGAAATACTTGGATCTAGCGACTTAAGTATTGTTAAGTTTAGACACCAGATGCTCAAGGCCGTTAACGACTTTGCTACCGGTGAGCCTGCTATTGGAACAAAAAGAACTAATACCCGCCATATAGATTTATCTTCATTCGAGGGAATTGTCCCTAAATCTACCGATTGGAGAGCCTTAAGAGATACATTTTAAACAAGATGTCATAATTGTTATACTAGCCAATTAAGGATAAAATTAACCGATCGAAAACAAGGAGAGATTTTCAATGAACTACTTACGACTAATAGTTATTTCACTTTGGACATTAGCAGCCATTTTTAGTTTTGGTAAACAAGCTGATGCACAAAAATATAATGTTACACTTAGTGGCGCAAGCCCAGGGGGATTATGGTCAAGAATAGGCGGTGGAATTGACGCTGCGATTGCAAAGGCATATCCAGGTTCAACAGTTAGTTATCAAACCTCTTCAGGCGGGTTAGCTAATATACCACTAGTATCAGCTGGTAAGGTTCCCATGGGATTGGCTACTGATGGTGAATTGAATGCAGCCGTTAAAGGAGCAAAGCCTTATAAAAAAGCGATCAGTAATACGCGCGTACTATTTCGTGTTTATACACCAGCGTCTCGTTTCCAAATGGACTTCTTTGCTGTAACAAAATCTTTTGCAGATAAACATGGAATAAAAACCGTCCAGGATATAGTTAGCAAGAAATTGCCGATCAGGATTGCGATTAATAGACGAGGTAACATGGATGCAGATGTCGGTGAGGCTGCAATGAACCTAATGGGTATTTCTCGGGCTAAAGTAGAGGGGTGGGGCGGCCAAGTGGTTCACGCTGCTTCCAAAGAAATTGTTTCCCTTGTCTCCGATAAGCGTTTAGATGTTGTAAATTTTGGCATTTCCTATAATCATCCTCGAGTACGAGAGATTGCAAAAAACTCTTCTCCTGTATTACTGAGTTACGGTAAAGACGTGGCTGAAAAAGTGGCCAAACAGTTTGGTGGGGAAGTTTGTTACATCAAGCCGGGTGAGTATAAATGGACACCAAACGGTGCAGCCAGTGTTTGCATGGGTGCGGTTGTTGTCGTAAACGCAAATATGGACGCTAAGCTCGCCTACAACTTAACGAAAGCAATGGTCGAGCAAATTGAGACATTCAAAAATAAGTCTCATCGTTTGATCAAAAAGACTGCTAGTCCTGCTGTCATAGCTCAAAAGGGCAATGCTCCCCACCATCGAGGAGCTGCTAAGTACTTTAAAGAAAAAGGCTTAATTCAATAAAATTATGTTATTTGACCGAAGAAATGGAATTGAAGTGATGTTCATTTCTTCGGTCGGACCAATAAAATGAATTTAGCTAATCTGGTTTCTATACGAACATGGTTTTCTGTGGGGGCGCGTCGCCGCCCCCAGGGAATTTATGATTGGATATTCACGCCCTTTGCAGTTGCGGTTGGCATCTGGGTTATTACAGCTGCCACACTAATAATAATTTCTCCATGGACATTATCTGTGGTGTTTTTCTCGGGCGTCGTGGCGTTAGCATTTCTAACGACAGGTCCGTTTGAGGGCTCAGATATAAATAAACCGTCTTCAGTAGATATTATATTTGCGTTATTAAGTATATCAATTGGTGTTTATTTTGCTGTGCAGGCTCCAGTTATAATAAATCGAATTGTCCTTTTAGATGAATTGACAAATCTTGATATAGTTTTCGGGACCTTAGTTTTTATTCTAACATTAGAAATTACGCGTCGAACTACGGGTCTCGGCCTAACATTTATTGTTATTGTGTTTGTCTTATATAACCTGTTTGGCCACCACCTTGATGGCGTTCTTCAGCACGGAAAGATCGACTATATACACTTTCTAGAGATAACTGTTTTTACTACAGATGGTATATTTGGTTTACCTATCCGTGTTGCAGCTACATATGCTTTTATGTTTGTTATGTTTGGGACTGTACTCCATGCTTGTGGGGGTGGGGATTTTTTCTTTAATTTTGCAGCGGCGATTAGTGGCCGAACTCCAGGCGGCCCAGCAAAGGTAGCTGTTATTTCATCGGGTATGTATGGTATGCTCTCGGGTAGTCCAACGTCCGACGTAGTGACGACTGGATCAATAACTATTCCTATCATGAAGCGTTTGGGCTATCGAGGTGCACATGCTGGTGCCATCGAAGTAGCTGCCTCGACAGGTGGGAGTTTTGTGCCGCCCGTTTTAGGAACAGCTGCATTTTTGATGGTTGATTTTGCAGGCCTTGAGTATCTCCAAATTGCGGTTGCGGCAATCATTCCGGCAATTTTATATTATACTTCGATATACGCACAGGTACATTTTTCATGCGTTAGGCAGGGTTTTGGGCGCCTAGACGATGACTTGATACCGTCTTTTATAGATACC
>CAJQSN010000053.1 GCA_905614355.1 uncultured Rhodospirillales bacterium
ATTTGTTAATTAAGCTAGACAGATGTTTGATGGCTCATGGTGTTGAAGGCCGAACACCTTTCTTGGATCCAATAGTTGCCAATGTTGCTATGCGTTTGCCGGATGATTTAAAGGTTAAAGGCCGTATAGGAAAATATTTACTTCGATTGTGGCTCGATCAAAAATTACCCGAAGCGGCTGCTTTCAGTAAGAAAAAAGGTTTTACAGTTCCTGTTGCTGAGTGGATGGGTCGGCGTGGAGCAATTTTGGGTAAACTCGTTGCATCCAAGGAGAGTATTCAAGAGATTTGTCACCGTACGGAAGTGGAAAAATTATTTGTTTCACTGGAAGGTAGTGCTATCAAACGTAACGGCCAGGCAGCATGGATATTATTATTTTATGCTCTCTGGCATCGCCGCCATATTGAAGGTCTAGTTCCCGAAGGTGACATACTTGAGGTTTTATCTGCATAGAAGCGTGTAGCTATTTAGTATAAGTGTGTATTTGGATAAAGTATTGTTAAGTGGTCTTAGTTTTTATTAGAAGCAGACATATAATAATTTTAACTAGTTATCGGTCATATAAGTAATCAGGTGCTTAATCATGTTTGAGTGGGTAAGTTTATATAATTTTGCTATTATTGGGCTGGCACTTCAATTCGGTGGCATGGCATTTTTTGCGTTTATATTCTCACCGATGATTTTTAAATTTTTGACTTCTGATGGGGCCTCAAAATTTCTGCGTCGCCTGTTTCCGGCTTACTATCGTCTCAGCGCCGCTATATCAATTTTCCCGGCGTTGATGCTTATTCCAGTTCAATCTTATCACATTGAAGTTGGCACTTTATTGGCCGTTGCTGCAATTTTTTTATTTGTAGCGCGTATACTCGTGCCTCTGTCAAATGCTGCACGTGACTCTGATAATATAAAAAAATTCAAAATTATCCACCGCTTCAGCGTCATAATTTATATGCTGCAAATGACAGCAATATTAATAATTCTGATTAGGCTTATTAATTAAATTAGAAATTTTATTCCAATTTAGGAGCATCCCAATATGGCTGGAAAATCTAACTTTTGAATAACGTAGGCGGACGTGGCTTGAAATTTCGATAATTGATAAAGCCCAGTTTGATGCTAACTGGAAATTTCAACGCGAGCGTCAATCGGGGGTGCCTCAACCGGGTGATATAGCACCTGATTTCGAACTTGGACTTTTTGGCAAGGACCTTAAACGAGCCGGAAAAACCGTTCAACTATCTGCTTTGAAGGGAAAGCCCGTTGCGCTAATGTTTGGTTCGTATACATGACCGCCTTTTCGCAAGCAGATCGTGCGGCTGAATGAGATATACAACGTATACAAAGATCTAGTTGAATTTCTTTATATTTATACGCGAGAAGCTCACCCATCAGATGGTTGGCAGGTGGCGGATAATCTTGAGGCAGGCATCATAGTATCCGAACCAGTAACAACTACAGAACGAACCGCAGTTGCATCTGACTGTCAAATTAACCTTGATATTCAGAGGCCTTTACTAATCGATAGTATCGATCATGAGGTAGAAGAAAAATATATTTAGTTACCAATGCGACTGTTTGTTATCGGTTTGGATGGTAAAGTTACCTATACTGGTGGACGCGGCCCTAGGGAATTTAATCCTGATAGCTGGGAGGCAAATATTAAGCAGTTAATTGCTAGTTAAGTTAGGGGCAATCCGCATATTTAATTTATTATTTAATCATGCTTGGTAGCCAGGTAGCTACTTCTGGAATAGCGATTAAGAGTGCTAGAACAAAAACTTCAATTGCGATAAAGGGTAAGGCTGATTGCACAACTTGGCCAATTGTTACGTCAAAGGGGGCAATCCCTTTCATAACGTAAAGTAATAAGCCAAAAGGTGGAGTGAGAAGACTGATCTCCATAGTGATTAACATTAAAACCATCAGCCATATTACATCAATATTAAAGGCTACTTGGAACGAGTTTGCACCCATCAGAAAGAATGGGAGGGTTAGCAACAACATACTAACTTGATCCATAAAAGCGCCTAGGAACAGTAAAACAGCCATCATTATAATGACGATGGTAAGTTTATTTAGGTTCAGAGTGGAAACAGCCTGAAGTAGTCCGTCCGTCGCCCCGGAATTTGAGAGAGCTTGGCTAAAAATAAGTGAGCCAGCAATGATAAATAAAATCATAGTATTAATTTTAGCAGTTTCTATTAGAGACTTCCATATTGCCCTAAAAGTAAAATCTGCACCTTCAATACCCGTAATAGTAATAATTTTTTTAAATATTTTGAAAAAGTAACAGGCTCCTAATGCTGATATACATCCGAGTGCTGCTGCTTCGGTGGGAGCGGCAATTTTAAAAAATATACTGCCCACAACAACGATAAATATAATTGAGAGAGGTAGAATATATAAAATGAAGGGTAACAATCTATTAATCAGTCGTTTAGCAGCCCCATTATACGTAGCTGAAATAATAGGAGTACCCTTTATGTTTAGGGAAAAGGTAATTGCCTTGTCCAGGTAGCTTTCATCTAATTGGTACGAAGGAGCCAGAGATGGATTAATGATACATCGGATAATTACATATGCAAAGAATAGAAGTGCCATCAGGATGCCCGGTATAATTCCAGCTATAAGTAACTGTGCTACAGACTGTTCAGCTATGCTGGCAAGTAATACAGCTAAAGCCGATGGGGGGATTAACATTGCAATTCCGCCTACCGCCATAATTGGGCCCATCGCGATAGCCGGTTTATAACCTCGCTTTATCATATCTGGCAGTAGTACTGACCCCAATATTGCTGTGTTGGCTATCGTTGAACCGGAAAGAGATGAGAAAACAGTGCCGCCTACAATTGACACAATAGAGAGCCTTCCAGGTAGGCGGGATATCATTCGATCAATTGCTCCTATCGCTTTGAAGGCAACGCCAGTATGAAGTAAGATCTCGCCCATTAGTAAAAAAAGCGCGATTGGCGCAAGTCCAAAGTTGATTGCATTATGGAATTCCATTGGCATGAATACCAAGCCAATATCTCCGTTGATAAAGAGAAATGTTCCAAGGACGTTAGCTGCAAAAAATGCTAAGGCTACAGGAAGGCCTATGAACATAGCCACACATACTGTCCCAAGCATTAGGGTAAGGGCTAAATACCATTCCACAGCTAAAACCCAACCTCAGCTTTTATTTTATCTACGCCAACTGTTAGTAGCCGATTTTTTCTAAAGCGCAGAAGAAATTCTATTGCTAACATTAAAAAAGAGAAGGCAAAAAATGCAACAACAATCCAATTGGGTACTCTTAAATCTTTATCAGGTAGAGTTTGATCTATAAATTCCGTTATGCCTGCCCGCGTACCATAGAAACAAAGTATGATACAGATGAATGCGCCTATCAGGTTTATTATATCATCTAGAATCAATGCCGCATCTTTTGATAGCGAGGAAGTCAGCACATCAACCCGCACATGTGCTCCTTGCTGAAGGACCCAGGGTGCGCCAGCAAAGACACCAAAGAAAAGTGCGTATTCAATGGCTCCATTGAGCCACCACATACTACCTATATGTGCTTTGATAATAAAAAGGTTAAGAGGGATCAGTAAGGCCATTAACCCAATAGAAATAGCCACTAGCGCAGCGAATAACACTGTGAGTTTTAAAAAAAAATACTCAAAAGTATCTAGAGGTGATTGCATGCCTTGGCCCAGTTAAACAATAAATACATTTTAAAAAAGAGAAAGTGGAGACCTGGCTTAAGTCAGGTCTCCACTTTCTAGCCTTTTAGTAACTATTTATCGAAATAGTTTTTCTAGATTTTTACCATGTTTTGGCGAGCGTTGGATTACTTCATTCCAGGCTTCATTGTAGGCCGTGTCCAGCCATTTTTTACGATCTGCTCCCGTGAACTCAATAACTTTCATTCCTGCTTTAGCGCGCTTAGCTAGGCCGGATTTAAGATTAGCTGCCAATTTAGCATTGCCGGGTTCAGTAGCTGCCTCAAATTCCATAGCAACTTTTGTTATTAGCTTTTGCTGCGCTGAATCAAGAGATTCCCATATTTTTAAATTAACCAGAGTTTGTATTGGTGATACATAGAATCCTGGATTAACTTGGTATTTAGTTACCTTGACCCAAGGTGGAACAAAAGCACCAGCTGGCCAGCCATAACCTTGGACAGTATTATTCTCCATCAATGTATAGATTTTTGGCATGGCTGCATTTTGAACGGTTGCACCGAGAGATTTAAAAAAGGCTGTGTAAACAGGGGCCACACGAAGATTTAGGCCGGTTAAATCTGGTTTATCTATTTTTTTGCTAAGCCACAAATGGAAGGGACCATAATCTGCATGGCGGGCCACATAGTGAAGGTTTTTTGTAGCAAGTAGTTTTGAAATATATGCAATACCGCCATTGCTACGTAATTCTGCGGCTGTTTTTCCTGTTAGTCGAAGAGCTGGAGCCTCAGGAATAACATTACCATAATAGGCCTCGGTGCAACCAACGATATCATAGGCACCCTTGGATGTTTTCTGCGTTAAGGTAAAAGGGCTTCCAATAGCGGGTGCCCCACCTAATAATTTAATTTGTAATACACCCTTCCCTCTGGCATTAACCTCTTTAACAAGGGTCTCAAAACCTCTTCCTGGAGGGCTCCCAATAGGAAAACAACTAGCCCCACGAATAGTTGCCTCTTTTGATAAGACTGGTGTTACGCTAAAGCCTAACATCGCTATGGATGCAGCTCCAATTGATAAAATGATTGATTTAGAAGTCATTCATTAGTCTCCCCATAGTTTAATAAATTTAAGTTGTTTTAGAAGTTAGCAGGCTATCAACTTACCGTAAACATGTCTAGATGGCTTAAATTAAAGTGGCTATGCCTTTTTCGGCATTAAATCTAAATGTTCCAATAAAGCGATAAATTTCGATAATTTCTCTCGTTTGTATGCTTCAACATCCATAGTTTCGAAATCGTAAAATCCTCTGCCATGGTTCATGCCAAGGTGCCCTTTCTCCATCATTTCACCAATTATTTCTGGAGCTTTAAATCGTTCACCAATGTTTTTGGAAAGGTACGCATTAGCATAGTGCAAAATATCAAGCCCACCCCAGTCAATAAATTCAACCGGGCCCATAGTCGCATAGCGTATACCAAAACCTGTGGTTACAGCCCTATCTATATCTTCTGCAGAGGCGACGCCTTCCTCAACCATTCGTGCAGCTTCGCTCATTATTAACGATTGAAGCCGGGGTATTATGTAACCTGGGGATGCTCTGCATATGATGGGAACTTTACCAATTGACTTTAAAAGTCCTATGAAGGCATCAATATTTTTTTGATCAGTCGTGTCACTTGGGCTTACCTCGACTAGTGGTATTAAGTAGGCCGGATTAAGAAAGTGGGCGTTTAAAAAATTTTTTGGGTGTGAACTAAATTTCATGAGTTGGGTGACCAACATTGTGGAAGTTGTAGAAGCAATTATTGTTTGATTCGAGGCTAGGTTGCTAGCGCGCGCTATCGCGTCTTTCTTCGCTTGGATAAGTTCTGGCACACCTTCAAATACATAGTCCGCATCGGCGAGAAGTTCTTCGGCACTCTCATTCGAGACAGATATTATTCGTCCCAGGATGATTGGGATCTCTGCTGATTCTAAGACATTTAATGAAGCTAAAAATTCAAGATTTTCCTTAATTTCAGCTTTGCCTTCGGCTAGGAGCTTAATTGATTCTTCTGTTTTTCGTTCTTTGAAATCTATAATGGTTATCTCATGGCCAGCATAGGCGAACACTTGTGCAATGCCGCGTCCCATCCGTCCTGCTCCTAAGGCAACTATTTTAGGGGATTCTCTCATATATTTATACCATTTTTTAGCATATTTTTCATCTCATGTTTGGTCAAATTTGCAAGGCCAAGAGTTTCAAGGGAACGCCCAGATTCATAGAGTGTTTCACCTGTTATGCCCGATGCAATAGCGAGTAGGCCCTCGGAGATGGGCATAGGATGATTAACCCAACGGCCTAACGAGCAAAAAAAGGCGAGGCCTAGAGCGGTGTCTTCACGCATATATCGGTGGGTATGAAGATCAATAGTTTCACGCCAATCACCGCTATCGGTCAGCTTTTCATGGGAGAAATTCCCGTACATCCATTCATCTAGAGTATCATCATAATGATTTTTTAGTGGAAAATGTGGTGGGCCATAGCCTAATACCTCTCTGAGGGAAATGCGTTCTTGATCTAAAGCATTAGTAACACTTCGTATTGACGGTTGTGTTCCTTCATTGTGAATATCCCAAGTATCAAAATTTTCTAGTGGGCCAGCATTCATCATGATTAGGGGTGGGTGGATGACAGGTCCGGCATTCATTAATGCTCCATCGAGAAGGTCTGTGACCTGTTCTGCTGCTGGAAAGGCTTTTTTTATTACAGCAAAAGTTCGTGTGGCATTTTTTAGGGGATAAATGCCAGTTGGTAGGCGAGTAGCATAAACGCTGATGCGAACGTTATCTTCACCATGTTTGCGTGCTAGGTAGGGTAATGTGCCGGTCTCACCAAAAGAAATATCGGCGTGATTTCCAGCATCAATTGCCGCCTTGGCATAAATGTAGCCACCAAAGGTTCCTGGTGGTAGATAGCCAACTTGGCTTTCCTCCCAAAGCGCTGCGAGTTGCGGAGCCAGCGAGGTTTGAGTGTCGCAGGGAAGTGGAAGAACCACGAGCTCGGCATCTTGCATGGCTGTCGCAAGATTATCTGTGACAGCCGCAATTTTAACACTTCGCTCACCCTGGTGGTCTGTTAAAGTAATTTTTTTTGTATTTTTAACTAAGCCAAAAGCCGCAGCATTTCTTCGCCACAATCGAACGTTATGGCCTTGTTCAGTTAGGCTTGCAGCTGAAGCGTAACAGCCGTGTCCACCCCCAATCACTGCTATTTCCATAATTATGGCCCCTTTTAATCCATTATTTTATTATCGCAGCTAAAAATAGAATTAAATTAATTTTAAATAATGTCAATTGGAGATCTTTATTCACTTTTTACATATAATGATATTAAGCCTATAAGGTGCGTGAAATATTAAGGTTAAGTAATCATAGGACTGAATCATAAAATGGACGAGATTATTATACGCCGACCCGATGACTGGCACGTGCATTTGCGTGACGGTGCGATGTTAGATGCCGTTTTGCCATTTACTGCGCGTCAATTCAGCCGGGCGATTATTATGCCTAATTTAGCGGTTCCGGTAACAACAGCCGCTCTCGCGGCAGATTATCGACGCAAGATCCTCCAGGCTTTACCAGATGAAAAGACTTGTGAAGGTTTTGTTCCTTTAATGACGTGTTACTTGACGGATGAAACTTCGGCAAATGATATCAGCCAAGGTTATACAGATGGTGTTTTTGCAGCTGCTAAGTTATACCCGGCGAATGCAACCACTAATTCCGCTCATGGAGTAACAGATATAAATGAACTTGATGCCGTATTTGAGGGAATGCAGGATATAGGCATGCCGCTATTAGTCCATGGTGAAGTAACTGATCCTAAAGTTGATATTTTTGACAGAGAAGCTATTTATATTGAGCGTGTTTTGACTTCGTTGACGAAAAAATTCCCAAAACTAAAAATTGTTATGGAACATGTGACCACTAAAGATGCTGTTGATTTCGTGCGTGCTCATCAAAATCAAGTGGCTGCCACTATTACTGCCCATCATTTAATGTTGAACCGTAATGATATTTTCCAAGGTGGTATACATCCCCATCGTTATTGTCTGCCAATTGCTAAGCGTGAAGTTCATCAGTTGGCGCTTCGAGAAGCTGCAACTTCTGGTGACACCTGTTTCTTTTTGGGAACAGACACGGCGCCGCACCCTTTGAGTGATAAAGAAGCTTCTTGTGGCTGTGCAGGTATTTTTACTGCAGTAAATGCTCTAGAGCTTTACACTCAGGTTTTTGACGAGGAGAATGAGCTAGAAAAATTAGAGGGTTTCGCTTCGTTACACGGTTCCTCTTTTTATGGTATGGGTTTGAATGACGATCACGTTACCTTAGTTAGGGAAAATGTTCGGATACCGGGTTCGATACCCGTATCAGATGGTAGCTCGATTAGACCATTTAGAGCCGGACAAACGCTCGGCTGGAAACTAAAATATTAAGTTGAAAAGGATTTATTTTGCCAGATACATTTGATGCCTTAGTACTAAATAAAATTGATGACACCGTCACTTCTTCTGTTGAGACGCTAGGGCTAGTTGATCTACCTGAAGGTGATGTTGTAATTACTGTTGAATATTCCACCCTTAATTATAAAGACGGTTTAATCCTCAAAGGGCTTGGTGGCTTAGTTCGGAATTATCCGCACGTTCCAGGGGTGGATTGCTCCGGGGTTGTTGCAAGTTCTGAAAATCCTGATTTTAAACTTGGTGACCGTGTTGTTCTTAACGGTTGGCGGTTTGGTGAGAGTTGTTGGGGTGGTTACGCTCAAAAAGCTCGGGTAAAATCTAGTCAATTGATTAAATTGCCAAATAATATTTCAACCCGACATGCAATGGCAATAGGTACTGCGGGCTATACCGCAATGCTGGCAATAATGGCATTAGAAGATCAAGGCCTTACACCAGATGCCAATGGGGAAGTCTTGATTACAGGTGCAGCGGGTGGGGTTGGCAGTATTTCGATAGCTATTCTCGCTCAACTTGGCTATCAGGTCGTAGCGTTGACGGGTCGCAGTGGGTCCTCTAATTATCTGAAAGCTCTCGGCGCCTCTAATGTAATTAATAGAAAAGAACTCGAACAACCGGTAAAAGGACCCCTCACAGCCGAGCGTTGGGTGGCTGCAATTGATAACGTGGGCGGTATCATACTAGCAAATTTATTAGCTAGTATGAGGTACCACAGTAGCGTAGCCTCAGTTGGTTTAGCCGCCTCCGCTAAATTGGAAACCACAGTCATTCCGTTTATAATACGTGGCGTTAATCTTCTTGGTATAGATTCTGTTATGTGTCCCAATGAGCGACGAGTTATAGCCTGGGATAGGCTTTCAAGCGATCTCCCACAGGAAAAACTAGAGGAAACTATTACTGTTGTTAATTTGGCCGAAATTTCTAAATATGCCGATGAAATTTTAGCCGGTAAAATTCAAGGCCGAATTGTTGTAGATGTAAATGCATAAAGACGTTTTATTTTTTTGAAATTATATATAGAATGATTACCATAGTGTTGCTTAACTATAAACTTTAAATAACTATTAAATAATAGGAATATAATAAAATGGGTTTAATTCCAGATTGGTTGGTTGATGCAATTAATGATGCATTTCCAAAAAATGTTTGTCTCGTCGGTGTTGCTCTTGACGATGGCTTTGCACAAATAAGTCCGCGGGGTAGTGTGGTCGTGTACGATGAGAATACTTTAGCTATTTGGGACCGTGGAACTGGTAGGCCACATCAGGGTAAAACAAGTGAGGTTGTTGCTAATGGCACAAAAATGACTGTTTATTATCGCAATACAGAATTTGGAGGTAAAGGGGGTAACGGACTGCTTCCTGCTGGAGGTATTGCGAGATTTTATGGTTCTGCTGAAGTGCATACTGATGATGGGGAGGTGAGAGAGAAAGTATGGAACACGATGCATCCTAAGGAAAGAGAAAATGATGCTGAAAAACTGGGCTTTGCCGTGTTGATACGTTTAGAGAGGGCAGAGCAGTTAAATAGCAAGCCTTTAAATGATCTCCCCGGTCCAAAATAACCATCAAATTAATAATAATATAAACGGATAGTCAATTTATCACGGTACGATAAATTGACTATGATGGCTTCACTTCTACCATCTCAATATCCAAATTACGTTCCAGGGTTTCTTTAGCTTTCTCTGCCTCTTGTTGGCGGGCCCACATACTTGCATAGGAACCGTTCTTTGCAAGTAGTTCAGAATGTGTTCCCTTTTCGACAATACTACCTTTTTCTAATACAATAATCTCATCAGCATCAATTACAGTGGAAAGACGGTGGGCAATTACTATTGCTGTTCGGTCCGCCGCAACTTCTTTAAGCGATTGTTGTATTTCTCTTTCAGTATGGCTATCTAATGCAGATGTAGCCTCGTCAAAAATTAAAATATCAGGATTTTTTAAAATAGTTCTAGCAATGGCTACTCGCTGTTTTTCACCTCCAGATAGTTTTAGTCCGCGCTCGCCAACACGGGTATTGTAACCGTCTGGGGAATCAGAAATGAAATTATGAATCGCAGCAAGTCGCGCTGCTTCCTCAACTTCAGAGGGAGCCGCACTCGGTCGACCGTAAGAAATGTTATAGTAAATAGTATCATTAAATAAGACTGTATCTTGCGGAACAATGCCAATCGCTGCCCTCACGGTATTTTGTTTTACGTCTCGGATATCTTGTCCATCAATTAAAATACGCCCCGCGGTTACATCGTAGAAACGATAGAGTAGTCTCGAAATAGTTGATTTACCTGCTCCAGATGATCCAACTATAGCCACGGTCTGTCCTGGTTTTACGGTTAGTGATACATTCTTGAGTATTGGGCGTTCAGGTTGATAATAAAATGAAATATTTTCAAATACTACTTCTCCACCATTTAATTTAAGGTTTGTAGCACCAGAACGATCTTCAATCTCCGTTTCCGTCTCAAGTAGGCTAAACATATCATCCATATCCGTAAGAGATTGTTTGATTTCTCGATAAACAAACCCTAAGAAGTTTAGTGGAAGAAAAAGTTGGATCATGTAAGTATTGACTAAGACGAAATCGCCTAATGTCATTGATTTATCTTGGACACTAAAAGCCGCCATTATCATTAGTACTGTCATGCCTATTGATATTACAGCGCCTTGGCCAACATTCAATAACGAGAGTGAGACCTTACTTTTAATGGCTGATTCTTCATATGAGCGGAGCGCGCGGTCAAAACGCTTGGCTTCATGTTCCTCATTACCAAAATATTTTACTGTTTCGTAATTGAGCAAGGAATCGATGGCTTTAGTGTTTGCTTCACCATCCATTTTATTCATTTGGCGCCTGTATTTAAGACGCCAATCTGTGACCACGATGGTCCAAAATATATAGATACTCACAGTGACAAATGTTACAAGTGCATACCAAATATTAAATAAACCCCACATAATAGCGCAAACTAAGATGATCTCTAGTAATGTAGGAATAACATTGAACAGCATGAAGTTAAGGAGAAAGTCTATTCCCTTAGTGCCTCGTTCAACGGCGCGTGATAATCCGCCCGTTTGCCTATCAAGGTGGAAACGCATAGCTAATTTATGTAAATGCCTAAAAGTCTTCAAACCAGCTTTGCGGATAGCCCTTTGAGCTACTTTGGCAAATACAGCATCGCGAAATTCTCCGAAGGCGAGGGACAAAGTGCGCGCTAAACCATACGAAAGTATGATCCCTACAGGAACAATTATGATTACAGCTTGATTATCGGAGATTGCGTCAATGACTAGTTTATAAAGAATAGGTGCACCAGCGCTAATACCTTTGGCTAAGGAAAGAAATAAAAGCGCTATTAGAACCCTAAATTTTATGTCACGAGCGTCTTTAGGCCATAAGTAAGGAATTAAAGTTTTGAGCGTTTTTAGATCACTTCGATGGACTTTGGGATTTTCCCCTGTGGTTTCTAATGAACGCATCTATACTCCAAAATGGTGTGGTCATTTTACAAATGACCGAACTTATACCTGTTTACGGAATTTTTATAAAACAATGGGTAGTATCTAATATTGCCAATGCAACGATTTATACAAGTCACACATCCAGCTTGTGTTTACGTTAGAAAATTCCTAGTTGGTAATTAGGATCAGAATAAACCATATTTCTAGCCCTAATATATATAAAACTTTTACTCAGTACGGTATATGATATGATAACCAAAGACTGTCTCAATGACTTTGCTAATGTCGCCTATTTCTAGATCGAATGCTGCTTGGTCAAATTCGGGAACCATTGCACCTCTCCCAAAACTGCCTAAGTCGCCACCCTGACTCGCTGATGGGCAGTCTGAATGTTCCTCAGCGACTTGCTCGAAAGGTGTGCCGGCTTCAATGTCTTCTTTTAGCTTTATGATTTGTGCCTTGGCATTTTTAGCCGAAACTTCGGTGTTTGCTTGGGGGGCATCGGCATGATTAATGAGTATGTGAGAAGCACGAATTTGATCTGACATGATAAGTTTCCTTAGTATTAATATTAGAGTTGGATAAAGTCTAAATTTATAATGTTTTAGCTATATAATGTGACTTGAATATAGGATTGATAGCAAACACTCAATAGTTTGATATTATAATTTTATTAAAAGTTTATTTTTTTCAAAATAGAGGAGTTTTTGACTGTTAATCGAGAAGTACAAACTTTTATTGATGCGGTTGCTAAAGCTGGGTTAGAGGGTGGTCTTTAAGCTAACTAAAGGGGGTTTATCAGTTTCTTCTATATGCGTAAGCATTAGTAAGACTTGAACTGATCCAAATTAATTTAGTTGCCGAAATTTATATTATAGTTACAGGCTATGGACCGTCTGCTGTTTAAAGGCGTAGAGCCTAATGTATCTAAAATTCTTCAAAATCGCCTGATATTAAATAATATATTAGTTGTTAAATAGTTTTATTCTGATTCTGGAATTTCTGAGTTACTTTTATATGTAAAATTTTAAGGCGAATTTTACTGTCAATGTTATAAGTTGTTAAAAGTAAAAAGTTTAATTAATAGCTACTTAATCGGGCTACCAATTCTTTTCTTTTTATGTCAGAATCTAATAATGAAGAAATTAGTAATCCTCTTCTGCTTATTATCCATTTTTTCCCTCGGAAGCATTAAAGGTGGGTGGAGTTTGCCGCCATGCCCTGCAGATATAAATCCATCGCCTTCTCATTGGTCAGAATGTTTTGGTACTTATACCTTTGCAAATGGTAATAAATACGAAGGGGAATATGAAGATGGTAAGAGACATGGACAAGGCACTTTTATATTTGCGGATGGAGAGAAGTATCTTGGTGAATTTAAAAATGGTAATTACCACGGCAAAAGTATTTATACCTTTGCTAATGGTAATAAGTATATAGGGCAATGGCAGGGAGGAAAATTTAATGGACCAGGAACTTTTTATTACTTAGCAGAGGATCAGTCAAAAGGCGATAAATATATCGGCGAGTGGAAAGGGGGTGAGTTCTTTGGCGAAGGCACTTACTACTACTTAGCGGCAAATGAATTTAATGGGGATGTCTTTGTTGGCGAGATAAAAGATGGGAAGCCTAATGGGCAGGGGACCTATACATTTGGTCCGCGATCAAAGTTTGCCTATGATATTTATATTGGTGAGATCGAGGATGGCAAACCCAATGGTGAGGGCATTTATACCTCTACCACTGGGAAAAAATATGTTGGTGAGTTTCGTAAGGGGAAACAGACTGGGCAGGGAGCTTATACTTTCGCTTCGCCATCAAAATTTTCTGGTGATATTTATGTTGGCGATGTCAAGGGTGGAAAGCCTAATGGACGAGGCACTTATACGTGGGGACCTGCATCCGAATTTTCAGGTGATACTTATGTTGGTGAATGGAAAAATGCCAAAAAAAATGGACAGGGTATTTATACCTTTGCTGATGGCAGAGTACAGGAAGGGGTTTGGGAAAATAATAGTTTTAAGTATGCTCAAAAAATTGAAACTGGGCCTAATCGTCGGAGATCTCTCGGGGTTCTGTCTGAAGTAAAGAAGCAAATAGAAAAACTTGAGAAATTGCAGAAAAATATGGCGGGGTTAGAACGTTGGAACACCTCAGTATCTGAAGATATTAAAAACTTAGGCGAGTTAAAAAAGTCTTTAACGTCGGAGAAAGATAAGCCCAATGCGGGTTCCTTGGTCGCTAAATTAAAACAGTGGTGGTTTTCTTTATTTAGCCCCCCCAGGGAGCCTTAGGATGCTTGTGAGAAAAAATATCTGCACATCTTTGTGTGTTTCAATTCTATTAATTTCTACGGCCGTCGCCAAAGAACCTACTTTTTTTGTTGATTTAGTTAAGCGGAATAATCTTTTTTACGAAAAATTTTCTAACGTTCCGTTTAACGGTCAAGTTAAGGGTCGCAAAAATGGTAGGTTGGTGAACGGTAAAATTAATGGCCTTTGGATAGCGTATTTACAGAATGGAGATTTGAGCTATAAAGCAAATTATAAGACGGGGAACCTCCATGGTCTGTGGGAGTTTTATCATGATAACGGTAGATTATCTGAAGAAGGAACTTATGAGAACGGAAAGAAAACCGGTGTTTGGACAACTTTTTTTAAAAACGGACATGTAAGCTATAAGGCATCTTATAAAGGTGATAAAGAGGACGGTCCATTTAATTCCTATTCATCCGAGGATGGCCGATTAATTTGGAAGGGGTTTTATAAAAATGGGAAAAGAGATGGTCCTTGGGAATATTATTATCAAAACGGAATAGTTGAATTAAAGGATTATTATAAACAAGGAGAAAAACATGGTTCTTGGAAATACTTTTATCCAAATGGAAAATTACACTCTAAAGGAACATATCTGAATGGAAGAAA
>CAJQSN010000054.1 GCA_905614355.1 uncultured Rhodospirillales bacterium
TGCGCTCTGCGCCCAGTCAGAAATATTTAATTGGAATTTCCATATTTTAATATAAGAGTGTGTAATTAATATGATTTAAATAATCTATTTTGTTCATAAATATTATGAATTTCTATTAGTTGAAATGATTATTTTATCGTGTAACTATATTGCGTATAAAAATTCAAATAATTGTAATTAATTTGAGAGGTGCCTTGGCCATGTCGATAGAATTACCTGAGAAATTTGAGAAAATTATTGTTAATGCCAAACAAAAATGGCTGGACACACGGGACATGACGCGTGATGAACTTCGTACACTGATTGAGGGTAGGGTGATTAAGGACAAGGAAGTTTCCCCTAAAGTTGGCGATGATGCGCCAGATTTCGAGGCTGAAATTTTAGATGAGCGTGGGAATAGGACTAGTGAAATGTTTAGGTTGTCATCCCAATTTGGTGCACCAATTGGTTTGGTTTTTGGATCCTATACCTGACCACCGTTTAGGGACGGGGCCGTGCGCCTCGACGGACTTGCTAAATCTTTGGGTGATAAAGTTAAACTTTTTGGAGTTTACATCCGCGAAGCCCATGCCGAAGGCGAGGACCAGGTGATCCGTAATCTGGATGAGGATGTTATCTTCGAACAACCGGAAACCGAGGATGAACGGGCCGAAATCGCGGCAACATGTATGCTACGATATAATTTTTCTTTTCCAATGTTACTGGATGGGATGGATAACGTTGCCGAATACAAGTATCAATCCTGGCCTGACAGATTGTATGTCATCTCACCCGATGGTAAAATTGCTTATCAAGGTGGTATGGGACCACTATACTTTGATGTCGACGAGTTTGAGAAAGAGTTAAATAAAATTGTGACTTCATAGTTGCCCTAGCCGTGCAACCTGCCTGTTAACCTGCCAGGTTGCTTCGGTTGCCCGGTTATTATAAGCTTAAAACAAAGTGGTCTATAAGATCAAAAGCCTACCATGATTAGACTAATTTTTTTGTTATCGATCTTGCTTTAGATCTGGAAACATTACCTTTTTTGCTTTCATTCTTTGAATCTGTGCCATGGTCATCCAGCAGGATAAATAATATGTACCGCCTTGAATAATTCTGTTGCGTTCTGATCTGCTAATGCTTTTAGTATTTGGTGAAGGTACCTTGATGCCGTTGCCTTGCAAAAGATTTTTAACAATACTGGCCTTGATGCCAAAATTTGTATTCTGTGGTGTCATTCTGGATTTTTTACCTTTTTTAAGGACTGCCACCGTAACGCCTATCACATTGCCACTTTCACCATCTATGATCGGTCCACCACTGTTACCGGGATTTATTGCAGCATCGATTTGAATATTGGAAAAGTTATTTTTTAGGCCTGTTAGAGAACTTATGATTCCTTTGGTTACTTTTACTGCAGTACTTATTTTTTTACCAAAAGGAAAACCTGCAACATAAATATCTTGTGTTAGTTCAGGACTTTTATCACTGAATCTAAATATTTTCTCTGGCTTAAAGTTACCTTGCAACAGTGCCAAATCATTCACAATATCTCTAGATACTATAGTAGCTATTACAGATTTACCTCTGTGATGTATCCGTACTCGTGCACAGCCATTTATAACATGGTTGTTGGTAATGACGTAACCAGACTTAGTAATGGCAAAGCCTGTACCAGAACCTGTTGGATAAATCTTGTTACTTTTTGCTGGTCTTGATGTAGTTGGCATGAGTTTTGGTTTTTTAGCTATAACTCTAAATCCTGGTTTGGGTGCCTTTCTTACATGTTGGAACTTATTATTTTTCCAGATACCTTCTTGTATAGTCCCATTGGTAAAGGTGAAGGTACCCTCTCCGTTTCTTTTGCCATCCTTGTGTCCACCAACGTATTTGTTCCCACTAGGAAAGCTAAAGGTTCCTTGTCCATGCATTCTATTATTCTTAAATTCCCCAGTGTATTTGTTTCCACTTTTAGCAAAGGTAAAGGTGCCCTGTCCGTTTCTTTTGCCATCCTTGTGTTCACCAACGTAATTGTTCCCGCTGGGAAAGCTATAGGTGCCGTGTCCATGAGGTTTTCCAAACTTAAATTCTCCGACATATTTTTCTCCGTTAGCCGAGGTAAATATACCAAAACAATTATTTTGTATTAAGTTATCACCGCTTTTGCATGGAGGCAGGGCATAACTACCCCCTGTACTTCCTATAAGCACAGCCAGCATGAGGCTTAATGTTGTGAGTAATCTATTCATCTTAATATCTTGGCAT
>CAJQSN010000055.1 GCA_905614355.1 uncultured Rhodospirillales bacterium
ATAAAGCGCGTCATAGAATATCATCGTTTGCGCCTAAAGTTTATTGGTGAAAAACTGATCGGCCACGAGTTTGTGCCAGCCAAAAACAGGCTTACTATTGAGCCGTCAGGGAATTGTAACTTAGGCTGTAAATTTTGTGCATATAGAAAAAAAGATCTTGGGCATGTTGTGATGTCCAATGATGTTTTTGCAAATTATATTAATCAAGCGACTGAAATTGGATATAAGGAATTCTCTTTAACTTCTAATTCAGGAGAAATTTTTTTTGACAAAGAAATTAAATGGAAATTCGACTACCTAGACAATCACCCCTTGGTAGATGATTACTTATTTTATACAAATTTAATCCTACCTGATGAAAAAATGATTGATAATATATTTAAGCTAAAAAAATTGGCATGGATCGCTTTTAGTATTTATGGGCACGATGCTGAGAGTTTTACGCGCATAACGGGAAAGTCAAGAAAGCAATATGATAAGCTTGTAAGAAATTTGAATCTTATATCTGAAAGGTCAGGTGCGGGACGTGATCTGATGGAAATCCATATTCGAACTGATGCGTCTTTTAAATGGCATCCCGATGATGGTATTGATAATAATTCTAGTGATATTGTGAAAGCAATGTTTGCGGCAGTGCAAAATGGCGGCGTTAAATGGCTTGATAATTTTTTAGTTTATGACAATTGGGGGGGCATGGTAACAGATGATGACGTCTTGGACCTTGAAATTGAACTTTCTGACGGTTCATATTTACCAAAGGTCGGCGCATGTGTATTATTATTTGATGAACCTATGATATTTGCTGACGGCAATGTAAATGCGTGCGCATGTAGAGGGGTAGATAGATCCTTGGTAATAGGTGACCTTAAAAAAACTTCTTTGAATAAAATTCTGTCATCGGAAAATAAGGTGTATCGGAATATTATAGATCGACACCAGAAGAATGATTACCCAGAAACATGCAAAGATTGTAATGTTTATCGCAGCGTTTATCGTAAGCCGCGAGGGTGGCCTTTTATGTCCATTGCATCTTTTTTTAAAAAACATGAAGAGCGGGCCCAAAAATAATTCTCAACTTAGTAATTATTCTCTTATTTTAATTTTGAAACACATTTGTCAATTATGAATACAAAATCACTTTATCTTGATCTTTTGAAGAATACACTGAGCGATTATAATAATATTGACAACCCTTATGCCAATGGCATTCCTCCCCAATACTGGTGGAAAAAATCGTGGTTTAAGAATTTACGTAACAAATGGCTTGTTAATATTTTAAGTCGATCAAATATGATAGTTTTGAAAAATGATGGCTATCTTATTGAAGAGCGGCGGATAAGGCGAATTAACGGCGTAGATTGGCCGCTAATGCAGGCCCAAACTATGGTGGGGCTCTCTCGTCTTAATAATATACAGGAGCTGCTTGAAGACGTTATAGAGAAAGGCATTGAGGGGGATGTTATTGAGACCGGTGTTTGGCGTGGAGGAGCAAGTATATTTATGCGCGCTGTTCTAAAGGTTAATAATATCAACGATAAATCAGTTTGGCTTTGCGACTCCTTCGAAGGTTTGCCTGAGCCTGAACCCGATAAATATCCAGCTGATACTGACGACAAGCATTACACGTATGATTTTTTGGCAGTTAGTCAAAAAACAGTTGAAGATAACTTTTCTAAATATGACTTGCTTGATGACAAAGTATGTTTTGTGCAAGGCTATTTTGAGGATACTCTGGCGGATATTCCTGTTGATAAATTTTGCTTATTGCGGCTCGATGGTGATATGTACAGCTCTACTATAACTTCTCTAGAGGCATTATACCCAAAACTATCTAAGGGTGGTTATGTAATTATTGATGATTTTGGTTTGGCTCCGTGTGCTAAAGCGGTAAATGATTATCGTGAAGTTAATAATATTGATAATAAAATTATAGATGTTGATGGCTCTGGTGCTTATTGGCGCAAGGAGTAAGGTCTAAAAATCCTAGTTCTTTGTGGGTTGTATGATCATATTTAATTCAAATTTTTTAAATCGTAAAAATTAGGGCTAAAATAATCCAAACCATAATTGTCATTAACAACCAACCTTAGGCGTTTTCAAAATTATGCATATTTGCGGGATCTGTAGTGAAGAAATTTCTGAGTTGTATGTGGTAAAAGAAATGTTGATCGGTTTGAGAGAAACGTTTGAGTATATAAAATGCAGCGCTTGCGGATGCCTACAAATTGCTAAAATACCCCCAAACCTATCTAAATATTACCCGGATGATTATTATAGTTTGCAGGTTTTAAAAAAAAAGAAATCAAGATTTTTAAGAGATTATATCCGAAAGTCAGTTGCATTATTTAATATTCAAGGAAAAGGGGTGGTTGGTTGGATTCTAGCATTTCTTAAGACCCCTGATCCAATCCACTTAGTTTATCGACGTGCTGGCTTAAAACCCTCTGATAAACTTTTAGATGTGGGTGGGGGTGCCGGCGCACATGTTTTATCCTTGCTTCATATAGGGTTTAAAAATGTAATGTCTGTAGACCCTTTTATCCTTAAAGACGTGTTTTACGAAAATACCTTGATTGCCAAGAAGTCAAGTTTATTTGATATACGAGAGAAGTATGACTTAATAACTTTTCATCATTCATTGGAGCACATGCCTGATCAGGCTAAAGTAATTTCAAAAGCAGCGGAACTTATTAGTCAAGGCGGTCGTATTTTAATACGTATCCCTACCGTTACATCAGTTGCGTGGGAAAAATACAAAGAGAATTGGGTGAATTTAGATGCTCCAAGACATTTCTATTTGCATTCCCATTTTAGTATTAAGTTGTTAGCCAAAAAAGCAGGTTTAAAAGTGCTAGGTTTATGGAATGATTCTGTGTCTATGCAATTCTGGGGAAGCGAACAATATATTAGAGATATTCCATTAATGGATGCTCGCTCGTACTCGCAAGATAAGACCGCCTCTATTTTTAGTGATGCTCAGATTTTAGATTATCAACGCACGGCAATTGCCTTAAATAAAGAGGAAAAAGGGGACTGGATTTGTGTTATTTTAGGCAAATGATATTTCTGTTTTCTATTTGGTTGACTATAAAAATTACAACATAAAATAACGGTGTGTTTAATTTGCAGAATTTTGATGATATCACGGTCGTTATAATTTTATATAATTCTCAGGCAGTTGTTAGGGATTGTGTTGATAGTTTGCCGAAGAACCAAAAATTAATTTTTGTTGATAATTGTAGTTCCGACAGTTCTGTTGAAATTATCAAACAACTACGTCCATACGCAAAAATTATTTTAAATAAAGAAAACAAAGGTTATGGGCCGGCTGCTAATCAAGCTCTTTCTGTTGTTGATACAACCTATGTACTTTTAATTAATCCTGATGCTGTAATGAATTCTTCCGCCCTCTTAAAATTGCATCAAACAGCACAAAATAATTTAAACGCTGGTATCGTAGCACCTGGTAAAGGCTGGAACCTTCATCTAAGAGGCCCAAACGGTGCTACCTATGATACTGTTATGGTAAATCCAGAAGGCCCTTTTTGTACTTGGTTTGCTTCGGGAGCAATCTGGTTGGTTAGGGTTAGTGATTGTTATTCACTAGGAGGCTTTGATGAAAATATATTTTTATATAACGAAGATTTTGATTTTTGTTTGCGGCTTCGAGAAGCGGGGAAAACAATTATAATCTGTCCAGATGCAGAGGCTAACCATCAAGAAAGCACTTCAACCCCACTTACCAATGAAATTAGGTGGCGCAAAGAATGGAATTTAATTTGGGGACATCTTTATGTAACAAAGAAACACTTTGGAACTACTAAGGTAAATACTGAGATTTGTCGTCTGTTATTGCGACATTTACCTAAGATGGTATTTCATGGTTTAGTATTGGAACGTAAGCGTTTTCGACGAGATCTTACAATTATAAATGCTGTAATCTCTTTTATATTTAGGCTACAACCAAAAAAATCTTAGTTGCTGGTTAAAGTATCAAACTCCAATGCAATGTGAGATAATAATTTACCATAATCACTTGCTGCTGCATCTTCAGCTAGTTTTTTAAATCTAGCTAGATCAATAAATCCTTTTGATAGTGCAACTTCTTCTGGGCAACAGACGCTTAGCCCTTGGCGTTGTTGCAGTGTCTGAACAAATGTGGCTGCTTGCAATAATGATTGGGGAGTACCGGTATCTAACCAAGAATAACCTCTCCCAAGTTTCTCAACTTTTAGTGTTTTGTTATTTAAATAATATTGGATAACATCCAATATTTCGAGTTCCCCTCGAGCAGAGGGAGAAAGGCCTTTCGCTATAGAAGAGACGTTGTTATCAAAAAAATAAACTCCTACGACAGCCCAATTGGACAGTGTTTTATGGGGCTTCTCAGTTAAGTCTATGACATTTCCTTTGCTATCAAAACTGGCAACGCCGTAGCGTTCAGGATCAGCAACCCAGTTCGTAAAAATACATGCCCCTGATTTTAATTGGGCTGATTTGGTTAATAATTTACTTAAGCCATGGCCATGGAAGACGTTATCTCCTAAAATTAAGGCGCATGGATCAATGCCTATAAATTGTTCCCCAATGATAAAGGCCTCTGCTATTCCATTGGGATGCTCTTGTTCGGCGTATGAAATCGTAAGACCTAAATGATCACCGTTGCCGAGTAGTGTTTGGAAGCTTTTTTGTGCCTCTCGTGAACTTATAATAAGAATTTCTCTAATACCAGCTAACATTAATGTAGAGAGAGGGTAATAAATCATTGGCTTGTCATAGATGTGTAATAGCTGTTTGTTTACTGCTCGGGTCATGGGGTAGAGCCGCGTGCCATTGCCGCCTGCTAGTATAATACCTTTCATTTTTTACCCTTTTTGTTTGGAGCACGGTTCAAACCAAGGCGTTCCCCGTCGTATTTACAGCTTAAAATATCTTGCCACCAATTTCTGTGATCTAAATACCATCTCACGGTGTTAAAGAGCCCTGTTTCAAGGTTAATTAATGGCTCCCAGCCAATTTCTTTTGTCGTTTGGGATATATCGACTGCGTAGCGTAAATCATGGCCGGGTCGGTCATTAACATACTCAACTAAATCAATATAGTCTTTACCAGCTGCTTTAGGTATACTTTTATTAAGAATTTGGCATAAGTGCGTAATAATTTCCAGGTTTGTTCTTTCCGAGTTTCCGCCCAGCATATACGTTTGACCAAGAGAGCCTCTCTCGCCGATCATTTCGAGGGCTTTGCAGTGATCGTTAACATGCAACCAGTCACGAACATTACTGCCAGTCCCATAAACAGGCAATTTTTTTTCTTGTAGACAGTTTATTATAACTAAAGGTATGAATTTTTCTGGAAATTGAAAGGGTCCATAATTATTTGAGCAATTTGTGATGATGACCGGTAATCCGTAGGTGTGATACCAAGCCTTTGCAATATGATCTGAAGCAGCCTTACTTGCAGAATAGGGAGACCGCGGATTATACGCTGTTAATCGATCAAATGGCCGCTCCTTTATGCCAAGGGAACCAAAAACTTCATCTGTCGAAACATGGATAAAACGAAAAGTTTTAGCTCTTCCTTTTGGTAAGGTATTATAATAGCTTAGGCTTGCCTCTAATAAATGATAAGATCCTAATATGTTTGTGTTGATAAAGGCCATTGGGCTATCAATTGATCTATCAACGTGGGATTCAGCGGCAAGATGATACACTCTGTCAGGCTGGAAATTTGCAAAGGTTTTTTTTAATATTTTAATATTACCAATGTCACCACGTACAAATGTGTAACGTGGATTATGCATGACATCTAGAAGATTATTGGAATTAGCCGCGTAGGTTAACTTATCTAAGTTAAGGATAGTATGGTTTTTATTTTGAATAAGCAGCCGTACCAATGAAGAACCAATAAATCCAGATCCACCTGTAATTAGAATTCTCATATCAAAAGTTTATCCATTTTATTAGTTGCTCTTATGGAAAATAGGTCTCTTTTTCATCGAAATTTGGCAAATTTCTATCTTTATTTGACAGAATAACCCCTGATGACCTAACTTTCAAATCAATGTTAAATATGGGGTCATTCCAATTAATACCCGTTGCGTGCTCCTGTGAATATTTTCCAGATATTTTATACGCAACCTGAGTATGATCAATTAATGTGAGAAATCCGTGGGCTATGCCTGATGGTATGTATAACCATTTCCAATCATCTTCTTTCAGATCAACAGAAAAAATTTGTTGATATGTGGCTGAGCTTTTGCGTAAATCCACTGTCACGTCTATAATGGCCCCTCGCTGACACCGAACGAGTTTGGTTTGTTGGAAGGGTACCCTTTGAAAATGGAGACCCCGCACCGTATTTTTTTTTAAAGACGTAGTGATAAAATCTTGGTTGAAATTTTCATTAATATTAAGCTTTAAGAATGCTTCTTTCTCATAAATTGAAACAACCTCTCCACGTGGATCCTTAATGGGATTTATTTGAATAACCAGTAAACCATTTATTGTCGTTTTTACAATATTCATAGTCTATTCTTTCAGCATGGACTTAATACCTTGGAGTAAACTATATTGTGGTTGCCAGCCAGGTAATGTTATTCCGCGCCAGACACTTTCAATTTCTTTGGAGGGTTTGGGCCAATCCCCGTATTTAACAAGAATTTTTTTTCCCGATATTTTTTCAAATGCTTCTATAATATCAATAATTGTCTGTGGGTTGTTATCCCTCACAGCAAAATTTTTCCCAGCGACACCTCTTTGATGGCCGGTTAATTTTTTTGCTACAAGAAGGTAACAATCTATAACATCAGCATAGTATACTGGATACAAAAGAATTTCATTTTTTGGGATAGACAAAGGGACATCATGTTTAATAGCTTTGGCTATAGTAGGAAATAATTTACTGCGCCAATCCCCCGGACCGTATGTATCAAAGATAATAAGAGACGCCGCTGAGAATTTTTTTAAATTAGCATAGTAATCTAGAATATTCATAAAGGAGTTCTTAGCCACCCCATAAAAATTTATTGGCGGTGTTTTATTATTACCAAACTGGAAATAAGACCCTGTATTGATAAAATGTTTAACACCGGAGTTCGACGCTGCCACTAAAACTTGGCTACCAAAACTGATATTCGACGCTATAAGTTCTTCAATATCTTCTGGTTCCTCTTCTCTTACGTATTTGCCTGCAAGGTGGAATACTATGTCCGGTCTCACAGTCGAAAAAACCTTAATTAATGATCTCTGTGTACCGTTATGCGTATGAATATTAATACCAGGTGCGCGTGAAATAAGTCTAGTTGTATCACTTTTTGCTCTTGTGATAACGTGTACCTTAAATCCTTCATGGGTCAGCCGAGCAACTAACTCAATACCTAAATAACTTGTTGCACCTGTTATTATCGCCGTATTCATTAATGCTAACTTATTTTAATTTCAGGAATGAAGGTAACCAGTTGACCTCCCCATTCTTTTACAAAATTAAGTTTTTGGCAAATTTCTTCTCTAAAATTCCACGGTAGGATTATAATAATATTTGGCTTTAAATCCTGAATTGCGCCAACTTCGACAATTGGTATATGACTTCCAGGCAAAAAATTACCTTGTTTTGCAGGTGTGTCATCAACAACAAATTTAATATCATCGGAATTAATACCACAATAGTTTAAGAATACATTTCCTTTCGCGGCTGCGCCAAACCCAATAATACTATGCCCTTTTTCCTTTTTCTCTTTAATAAAATTCAACGCATTCTGTCTGATTAACGCTGCTTTCTTTTGAAATTCTTTAAAACCTTCTTTACGGTCAAGTTTCATTATTAATTCTTTATTTAGGATATGCCCAACTGAACGGCTAATTGGATATTTATTATTAGCTTTGTGGGTTAAAAAAATACGAAGAGATCCCCCATGGGTAGGAAGTTCAGTCACTTCAATTATTTTTAGACTAAATTCTGAGAAAATTTTTGTAAGAGCGATAATTGAATGATAAAAATAATGTTCATCATAAATCGTATCAAATTGAGTGTATTCAACTAAACTAGCTAAATGGGGAAATTCTAGAGAGATCACACCTTCTTCTGATAGGCATAACTTAATGGCATTTATAAATTCCCTGATTTTGGGTACGTGAGCAAAAACATTATTGCCCACAATTAGATCACATGCGCCAAATTGTTGAATAATTTCCTGTGAGGTGGTTTTGTCAAAGAACCCAACAATAGTATTAACACCTTTTTTCTCTGCTGCTTTTGCTGCTTGACCAGCAGGATCAATCCCTTGGCAGGGAATATTATGAAAGACAAAGTGCTGCAATAGATAACCGTCGTTTGAACCAATCTCTAATACACGAGACTTACTTGTTAAACTGAATTTACAAATTATTTTTTCTACAAATACGCGGGCGTGTTCAACCCATTCATGGGAAAATGATGAATAATATACATAGTCATTGGTGAAAAGATCTTCTGGAGCCGTGATATTTCCTAATTGAACAAGAGAACAGTTATTGCAAATATAGGTAGTTAGGCGACCTTTCGGTTCACGTTTTCCTTGTTTTAGGCTAATTAAGTCTTCAACACTCAAAAGGCAGTTAGCCGATGGCTGATTTTTTAAATCAACAACAACATGTTCAAGTGAGTGTTTGCAAAATCGACACTTCATCATGAACAAGTGTATAGGCTATTTTTGTGTTAGCTAAAACAGGTTTTATGTATTTTCAGTGAAAAGAAGTTCTGACTAAGGTCTGGATTATAAGAAAAATTAATTTCTCTTTTATAGATCAATACATTGCCTAGTAAACGGTTATAGTCTAATTCTCCACGTTCAGTGTCTATGAAAATAGTAGTCTAACGTTTTGAAGGTGAGCGGCAAATGATAAGATGGATTCAGTCACCTTTAATTCTTGGTTATTTAGTTGGTTTTATTGCATTTTTTGCACCAATTTTGGGGTTTATAGCCTCTAAAGGACTTGCCCCCTTGGTTATAGTTGGCAGCATGTGTGGCATCCTAATTTTATGGGCTCAGAGTCGCCCCATTAAATGGTTGAATTCTTCTACAATTCTTATTCTTTTATGCTTTTGCCTTTGGGCTCTGTTGAGCTCTCTATGGTCTATTGATTTTGTTGCTTCAAGCATAGGATCGGCTCGATTATTTGGAAATCTTTTGGCTGGGGGATTGTTATTTGTAACGATTAAAAACTTAACTAGAGAAGAAAAGAAGTTAGTTTTAAAATTTTTTATAAGTGGGTTCTTGTTAGCAATCTGTATCGTAGGTTTTGAAATATCACTAGGAGGACCAATTTTTATAGCATTAAAAGACCCAGTTTTCTCAATTGAGCGCGTTTGGACAGGAGAACTAAGTGGAATTTATTGGCTCAATCCTATCATGGTTATTTTATCGTTATTTATCTGGCCCATGGCGTTAGGAATGTATAAAAAATTATTCGGTTCTTTATTTGATAAGTACTCAATATTATTCTTGGTTAGTGGATTTGTTATTGTTTTTATTTTATTAATAATAGTAAGCTTTGCTAGCGCCACTCTCTCACTCCTTTTTGGAATATTTGGTGCCATATTAATACTAATTTTTAGGCGATGGACGACCGTAATTGCCAGTTTAAGTGTGGTTATAATTTCGTTCTCTATACCGTTTGGTTTTAGTATGATTGAAGCTCCTATGAGCCAGATTAATAGTTTGGCGTCTTTACCTGGGTCGGCTAAGCATAGAATAGCAATATGGAAATTTACCTCAGATAAGGTTCTTGAGGAGCCATTTTTAGGGTGGGGTATGAATGCTTCCAAAAGTATGCCTGGTGGCAAAGATTTTTTATTTACGAAAGATGGAAAACATATTGGTAAGGCATTGCCGCTCCATCCTCATAATGCTATTTTACAAACATGGCTAGAGCTTGGGTTCCCTGGGGTTATGCTGTTTGTTTGTTTATCTATATTTATTATAATGACGTCTTCCAATAGCCATCGTTCAAAATTCGAATCAGCGATAATATTTGGTCAATTTATTACAATTTTAGGAATTGCGAATTTAAGCTTTGGGATGTGGCAGGCCTGGTGGATTGCCACTATTTGGCTATCGGCAGGCCTCATGGCTCTCGTTATAGAGATGGATGAACGTGCAGATACTTAAAATATTTCCACACTGTAACCTAAATTTAATTTAAGATTTATTTTTAAATAGTATTATTTTTGTCAGAGTAGCCGACAGCTTGTAATATCTGATTTTTAGAGAAATAGCGACGAGGGTTACCTATAATCCCAACATCAGGGATTGGCTCATTTGAAACTAATTTGTTTATTAGAGAAATTGCCTCGGGGGGGGCTTTTTGTTTCAGTTCTTCCCAATAATCTGGATCAGTAAAATTAACCTGTTCAAAGAACTTAAACCAACAACCCAAAATTTCCTCTCGGCTACCATCAAACGGTTTGCTATAATTCTCTGTTTGAACAATGCTACCACCTTCGGGATGATAATATGTTCCGTGAATTGGATTCAGTTTTAGGGTTTCATTTAGCCCAATTTTATGAATTGCCTGAACGGCTAATTTCCTTATTTTTGGAAACTGCTCTAAGTGTCTTTTTATCGATTGAGTAGCTATTATACTATCAGCACTCCATACTGCTAAAGTTGAAGAAAGGCTTTGATTATGAAACACAACATGTGCTTGATTGGAATTTATAAAACGCGGTTCTCCGCTTACGTGTCGAAACGCCTCTTGTATTTCAAGTTTTACAAATTTTCCAACTCGATTTTCATGTGATCTGCGGATGAAATTAATAGTCTCGTAACCGTTGCCCGACATAACACCGGTTGTTAATAATCTCCAGCCGTGATGATGGATATTATCATGAGTAATATTTTCTGCACCGCCTTTGATGGGGCAAAAGAAATTAATAGAAATAATGATATCGCCGCTATTTATGAGTGGTATCATTAGCTGATTAGCATTTTGTAATAAACTTGGATCCTTCAGACACCCACGAAGAGTTTCGTGTAAAAAATCCCGATCTTGACATAATTGCTTTATAATGGGCTTGGCGTTGTCGTGTGCCTCGTAACGATCTTTGTTTTTTATTAACAAACTAGATAAATCTATCAGTGCTGGGTGGTGATACACGATTGTAAATCCTTTTAACCTTCTTGATGGTGAAGAGTTTTTTTTAAGTCCAATGCTATTATACGAGGAGTTTTGATGAAACAATTATAGTTGGTATGGTTATTCAATCAATTGTTTTTGTTTAGTTTCACTTTAACATACAGTAATTATTTAAATTGTTTATAAAGTTAAATTAAATTCCATGTGTTTAAAAAATTTAGTTATTATTATTTTTCCATTTATATTTTTTGAGAACCGAGATGAATAAGAAAACTCCAACTAATAAAAAATGGCAATTCTGGATTGATCGAGGAGGAACTTTTACAGATATAATCGCGAAAAGGCCCAATGGTAAAATAAAAGCAATCAAGTTGTTATCAGAAAACCAAGATCACTACGAGGACGCAGCTATTGAGGGTATTAGGCGTTTATTTGGCATAGGACTAGCCACTGCTATTCCTACAGATAAAATTCAAGTGATAAAAATGGGTACTACTGTTGCTACAAATGCATTATTGGAGCGTAATGGCGCGTCAACTGTTTTGGTTGTTAACAAGGGATATAGAGATATTCTTCGGATTGGTTACCAGAATCGTCCCGATCTTTTTGCTTTAAATATTAAGTTATCTAAACAACTTTACAACCGAGTTTTAGAGGTTCCAGGTAGATATAATGCTGCAGGTAAAGAACTTGTACCGCTTGATGAAGTTGCTGCTATCAAGGGATTACAGGCCGCTTATAATGATGGCCTTCAATCTGTAGCCATTGTTATGATGCATAGTTACCGATATGCGGCACATGAACAACGGCTTGCTGAGATAGCCAAAAAAGTTGGATTTAAACAAATTTCGGTATCACACGAGGTTAGTCCTTTAATGCGGCTAATATCTCGGGGCGATACTACTGTCGTTGATGCCTATTTATCGCCGGTGCTACGTCAGTATATTGACCAAGTGACAATCAAGTTGGCTGACGTCAGATTAATGTTTATGCAATCCAATGGAGGTCTTACGGGTGCTGAACGTTTTCGAGGCAAAGATAGCATTCTGTCGGGTCCTGCAGGCGGGGTTGTTGGCGCTGTTAGCACTGCTAAAACGGCCGGTTTTCATCAAGTCATTGGTTTTGATATGGGTGGTACTTCCACTGACGTTTCTCATTATGCAGGTGTTTTTGAACGTACATTTGACACAAAAATTGCTGGTGTACGAGTACAGACACCGGTCATGAAAATCCATACTGTAGCAGCAGGTGGGGGCTCGGTTTTACATTACGATGGGGCACGTTTTCGAGTTGGGCCAGATTCTGCCGGCGCTAATCCTGGACCAGCAAGTTATGGCAAGAATGGTCCTTTAACACTTACTGACGCTAATATTATCCTTGGCAGGATACAGCCTAAATATTTCCCAAATGTCTTTGGTTTAAATGCAAAAGAGCCTTTAAATATTAAAATTGTCCGAGCTAAGTTTAAGGCCCTCGCATTGAAAGTTGGTAGTTCTCCTGAAGATGTTGCCCAGGGTTTTTTAGAGGTTGCTACTCATAATATGGCAAATGCTATAAAAAAAATTTCTATACAACGGGGTTATGATGTAACCGGATATACTCTTGTTTGTTTTGGTGGTGCTGGCGGACAGCATGCCTGTGGCGTTGCTGACGCACTCGGTATGGACACAATCTTTATCCACCCACTGGCAGGTGTTTTATCAGCATATGGAATGGGTTTGGCAGAATTACGGGCAATGAGAGAGTGTTCTATTGAACAAGAGTTAGAAACAAGAAATTTACTTAATATTCGATTATTATATAAGAAACTAACTAATGAAGTAATACAAGAGCTGAAGGACCAAGGAATTTCAAGCGCTGAAATATTGATTCAAGAAAAGTTATATGTTCGTTATAGCGGTACTGACACAACACTTGAGATTCCCCATGGTGAATTAGCTGATATTAGAGTTGCGTTTGAGAGTACTCATCGTCAGAGGTTTGGGTTTGACAACCCAAACCATTTATTGATTATTGAGTCAATTCTTGTTGAAGCCATTGGTGGTGCTGAGAAGTTAGTGGATTCTGAGCTCCTGACATCAAAAAACCGCGATCCAAATATATTAGACGAGGTTCCTATAGTTTTTTCATCAAATTCTTTAGTTGCTCCTATATACGATCGCAAGGAATTATTACCAGGACATCTGGTTTATGGCCCTGCTATTATTATTGAGGCTAACGGCACGACAGTAATTGATCCCGGCTGGCGTGCTGAAACAACAATATTAGGTCATTTGATTGTCCGGCGTGTTGAATTAAGACCAACATATTTTTCGACGGGTACAAAAGTTGATCCTGTAATGCTTGAGGTTTTTAATAATCTTTTCATGTCTATTGCCGAACAAATGGGTGCCATATTAGCTAACACAGCGAGTTCAGTAAATATTAAGGAGAGATTGGATTTTTCTTGTGCTATTTTTGATGTTAATGGTGGTTTGATTGCCAATGCGCCGCATATGCCTGTTCATTTGGGTTCAATGGGCGAGAGCGTCAGGGCTATAATTTCTGCTCGTGGCGATGAAATACGAAGTGGTGACGTGTACGCGTTGAATGCCCCTTATAATGGTGGCACGCATTTGCCTGATGTAACAGTAATATCACCGATATTTGATGATCTTGAAGAAACACTTTTATTTTTTGTTGGCTCGCGCGGACATCAGGCTGATATTGGAGGAATTACGCCAGGTTCAATGCCACCTAACAGTCAAAGCGTTGAGGAAGAAGGAGTATTAATTGATAATTTTCTTCTTGTTGAAAAGGGTGTTTTGAGAGAAGCGGCTTTACGGAATTTGTTGGCATCTGGCGAATATCCTGCCCGTAATATTGATCAAAATATTGCTGACTTTAAAGCTCAGATAGCTGCAAATAAGAAGGGCATGCAAGAGCTACTGCAACTAATTAATCGTTATAGCCTCCCGGTAGTTAAAGCCTACATGACCCATGTTAAAAATAATGCTGCTGAGAGCGTGCGCCGAGTTCTTGATAAATTGCCAGATGGTGAATTTGAGAACCTAATGGATGATGGTAGTATAATTAAAGTGAAAATACGCATTGATAAGAAATTTCGCAGGGCGACAATTGATTTTACGGGTACTTCGAGACAGTCTAGTAGCAACTTTAATGCACCTAAGGCTGTGTGTTATGCTGCAGTTCTTTATGTTTTTCGTTGTTTAGTCGACGATGATATCCCCCTGAATGACGGTTGTTTAGAGCCTCTCAATATTATTATTCCAGAGGGCTCAATGTTAGCACCGCGTTATCCAGCAGCGGTTGTTGCAGGTAATGTTGAAACTTCACAAGTAATTACGGCTGCTTTATTTGGTGCTGCTGGCGTACTGGCTGCCGGTCAAGGTACTATGAATAATTTTACTTTTGGTAATGCAGAACACCAATATTACGAAACTATTTGTGGCGGCGCTGGAGCCGGGCTAAATTTTGATGGGGCATCAGCTGTTCATACTCATATGACTAATACTAGACTTACAGATCCAGAGATTCTCGAATGGAGATACCCTGTTGTTCTTGAAGAATTTAGTATTAGAAAAGCTTCAGGCGGTAACGGCAGAAGTAGGGGTGGTGATGGTGTTACTCGTCGTCTACGATTTGAAGAAAAGATGATTGCAGCAATTTTATCCGGCTCGCGGAAGTATGCGCCTTTTGGTTTGGCTGGAGGCGAGAAAGCTTTAACAGGTCGAACTACGGTTGTTAGAAAATCTAAAGAAATTAAAGTTCTTAATTCAACCGATCAATTAGAGATGCAACCCGGCGATACAATTATTATTGAAACACCCGGTGGCGGAGGATTCGGCAAAAAATTTAATTGATGGCCGCATCTCTTTGCTCTGCGCTTCTCTCTAAATTTTTAGACATTTCAGTTGTTTTTGGTGCAGCCCAAAACCAAATAAATAAAAATAGGGTTGTTGCAATTATAAATGCCGATTGTAAATTGCCATAGGTAGCAAGTGTACCAACCATCCACGCGCCACTGGCAGGGCCACCCCGTAAAATAATTCCCCAGATACTCATAACGCGACCGCGTACAGCACCGTGAATAGTATTTTGGACAATTAGTTGCCCCCCAATTCCAGCATATGTAGCGACGGCGCTCAAAATTGCAGCGCAGACGACTGCAACCCAAAAAATGTTCGTGGTAGCTAATACAATCTGAGTTATCATCGCTAGGACTAGGGCAATTATAATAATTTTTATCAGGCCTGTGATTTTACTAACACTGCCAAGATAAATTGCTGTGATCATTGCCCCTAATCCAGCAGCAGAACTTAATATCGCTAGGCCCTCAACACCCATACCAAATATCCCGTCTGATATTCCAGCAAAGAGCTCACGGTAGGCGCGCATGAATACAGATACACCTAACGAGAGTAATAAAAATTGTTTAAGACCGGATGTTTGGGAAATGTATACGAGCCCCTCTTTAAACTCTTTTATGAAGCCAAGTGATTTATGTGGGATGGTTTGTTCGTAACGTAACGTTATAATAAATAAAACTAATAGATAACCAAAAAAACTAGCAGCGTTAAAAGAACAGGCATAAGTGACGCCTAACGTGGCAACAATTATTCCACCTAAAGCTGGTCCTAAAAATTGGGCTAAATTGAACATTGTTGCACCGAAACCAAGAGCAGCAGGTAAATCCTCTTTTGGCACTAAACTTGGCTGCATGGTCATTCGAACCGGGGTCCAAAAACCTTCAGCTACTCCATTTAGCATTACCAAACCAAATAAAATATTAATCGTAATTAACTCTAGTGCTGAAAGTGACGCAATGATTACGGTAATCACGCAAAGGGCAAATTGAGTAATCTTAGCTATTTTTAAACGATCAAATCGGTCCGTTAATGTACCCGCATAAGGCATAATTAAAATGGTCATAATAGCTTCTGCAAAGGCTAGCCCACCTAATGTGCTGTAGGAACCTGTGAGTTCCCATGTAAGCCAGAAAAGAGCTGTTCGTTGAACCCACAAGCCAATGTTTGAGACCCAACCGGCTAAAGCATAGAGCGTAAAATCCCGGTGGCGCAAAGCTCGGCCCATACCGTGATTGCCAAGTTTTGCGACAAAATAACCAAAATTACTCATTCAGAATATTTTTGTATTGGAAAGTAAAATTTTAGTGGTTTATCATTAGTCATTTTTATACCAGTTGATACTTGAATGTGTTTTGCGTTGATTGGGGGGAGTGTTATACAGTAAATAGCGATATTACCAGCGGTCGCAAATTTTAATTCGAACGATATAAATGAATTACCTATAATGTGGATCCAACCTACTAGGTCCTGATGACGTGCCGGGGTATAATGAAAGAACTGACTTTTTAATATTTTTTTTATGGCCCTTCACTTACTTTATAGTAGAGGTCCTAAAGCCAGTGCACTGGTAATGAAAAGTCCTGGTTAACAATGTTTTAGCTGGATTAAATAATATCCACTAGTAATACAGATATATTGATTGCAAATTATAATAGACCAGAATAGTTAGTAATTGATGTTGAAACAATACAGGCTAGTTATTTTTTATTTTTAAGTAAATTATCTCAAATAGTATTAAATACTAATATTTGTTCAAGTCATACTTTAGAATACGGCAGTGCGATATTTCAAGACCTAGATCGGTATTAGTAATTTATCAGGCAAAAAGAATCAGGGAAAAAACATAAGTTGCGAAAATTCTTATTTATTTTTTTATTTTTAGTCATTGGATTGTTTGGAGCCCTACTAATAGCTCCAAATTTTATTAACTGGAATGAATATCGAGATACTATTGCTAAATATGTTTATACTACTACTGGCCTAAATCTTGAAATTCGTGGTGACATTAAGTTAGAAATTCTGCCTTCCCCGGTATTATTGATCAACGCTGTTCACGTTGCTAATATTGAAGGGGCTATGACATCTGATACGTTTACGGTTAAGACAATTGAGTTGCGTATGGCTCTTCTCGCCCTTCTTGGGCGTCAATTAAAAATTAATACCATTAAATTAGTAGAACCAGTATTGAATATTGAAATTTTGATGGATGGCCGTAATAATTTAGCAATCAAAATTCCTCAAACGTCTGCTGCTGAATTATCCAATGGTAAGGATCTTAAAGCAACAAGTCCAAAGTCTAAATTCTTTAAATCTTCATTTGAAGAACTTAAAGCTGATTTTTTATCCCTTAGTATTGATAACTTTGATGTTCAAAATGGCTTTATTAGTTATAATTACCATACCAAAGGTCAGGTTGAAACAATAGAAAACCTTAACGGTAGTTTCTCGCTCGCATCTTCTTCGGGCCCAATGGAAAGTGAAGGTAGCGCTATTATTAGGGGTGTGCCAATTAATTATTCTTTAGCGACAGGCTCAATCGTGCAAGATAGCACTTTACCCTTTAATCTTCGTTTTAGAAGTACTCAAGGAGATACAAATTTCCACTTCTCTGGTGCTTTAACACAAATTAATGATAGTCCCAAAGTCAAAGGAAAATTGAATTTTAATTCAAAAAACTTAGCTAATTTTTTTTCCTCTATTAAGGGGGCTCCATTTTCACCTATTAGCCTCACCGAGATGTTTTCTGTAAAAACCTCGGTGGTGGCTTCTATCAAGGGTGGTACATTCTCAAAAATTATTTTGAACTTAGGCGGCACTCAAGGCACCGGGGAAATTTCTTTTATAAATGGTAAAAAAACTGGTCTTAATATTAGGTTTGGAGTTAATAAACTCAATCTTGATTCAATATTGAAGTCCGAATTTTCAGAGGAAAAGTCGAATACAACGAAGGTTAACCAAGGTCTCAAAAATTTAATTAAGAATAAGGTTTCTCCAATTAACAGCACAGCCCCGCCGCACTTTTTTGGTCCGCTAGTTAGCTTAAGATCAATTTTTAAAGACATAAACGCATCTCTTGATATAACGATTGCTTCAATAATTTATAATAAAGCTGTAGTTCGCCAAGTTAAGGTACATGTAAATTTGGAGGACCAAGAAATAATTATTAGTCAAGCATCAGCCTTTTTGCCAGGCAGCACAGATCTTGGCCTGCAAGGAATGATAATTGATGGACCAAAATCCCAACGCCCAACATTTGATGGTACAGTAGATCTCTCAACTAATAATTTGCGGAAATTATTGAATTGGACTGGAGTTAATTTACCAGGTGTTCCTGGCGATAGACTGAGAAAGTTAACTATTGCTGGGAATATTATAGCTGACACTAGAAATTTATCATTTAATGATGTTTTGGCCCAAATTGATGGTACAAGAATTAAAGGTAAAGCCGCAGTGAGGCTAGATAAACGAATGTTATTTGATATTAATCTTGCTATTAGCAAATTAAATTTAGATGGGTATTTAAAGGGTAAAGAGCTAAAAAAAATTAAACTAAAGAAGTTTAGTAGTAAACTCAAAAGCCTAGCACCTGCAGATAATAAGGCTATACAAACTAAGTCTAAAATTGTTTTGGCTTCTCCTTCTATTTTGAAAACATTTGATGCCAATATCAACATTAAGTTAGATGAATTGGTATTTAAGAGTTTACCAATTAAAAAGCTTATATTTAATGCAAAACTAAATAATAATCGATTAGCCATTTCGAAATTTCAGGTTGCAAACGTAGCGGGTTTATCTACAAAATTTTCTGGTAATGTTACAGTGGGTCAAAATAATCACGGTTTGATTGACCCAGTATTTAACAATTTAAAGTTTGCCATACGTGGTGAAAATATGGCGCGCGCTTTGAATTTTATGCAAATTATACCTGCAATACCTAGTAATCAAATGGGCCCTGTACAATTATCTGGAAGATTAAATGGAAAGCTTAAGACGTTAGATCTTTTAGCGGATCTACAATTCTTGGGCGGCCGTTTTACCCTAAATGGGATAATTAAACCTTTCTCAACTGCGTCGCCGGTTCAAGCTAAAATTTCTATATTTCACCCAAATATACCTAAGTTAGTGAAAAAGCTCGGTGCCAACTATGACCTACAAAAAACACAGATTGGCGGTGTTAATTTGAGTGGAATTGTTAAAGGTAACGTATCAAAAATGAATTTTTCAAACATATCTGGTAAAATAGGCAATATTAAGATTGATGGTATTGTAGGGATGGATTTGACTGAAAAAATACCAAGGATAGATGCCGATCTTAAGACTAGCATGATAGTGATAGATGAGTTTATGCCGGCCCAGCATGCTACCTTTCTTAATAGATTTTTTTCAAAGTATCAAAAATATCTAAATCAAAAAGTTATTGTTGATCCGCGGATTAAACAAGCGTCTTATAGTGGGTTATCTCGAAGGATCGATAGGCGTCCGTTTGTTGTTGATTCTGCTATAAAAAATATTTCTCAGGGAGATATTTGGTCTAATAAGGCGATTGATATTTCGTTTCTCCGGCAATTTTCAGGCGATATTAAGCTCCGTTCAAAAAGTTTGCGGTTACAGAAATATCAAGTAGAGGATGTTGATTTAGCGGCTATAATTACTAATGGTGTTTTTGATCTTAAACGCCTAACAGCGAATGCATATGATGGAACCGTTGAATTAGACGGACAAGTTGTTGCATCTAAGACACCAAATCAGTTTAAAACCCGTTTAAAGGTTATTAACGTTAATACTACTAAATTTCTGAGGTCGATAGGGACGAATGGTTTTCAGAATGGCGCGCTTGATCTCGTTTGTGAGGTTAGGGCATTTGGAAGTTCGGCACGTAAAATCGTGAATGCGCTGAGTGGGAATGGCACATTTTCGGTTCGTGGCTTGGGTGTTGTTTCTAAGGTTAAGAAAGGTTCAGCAATGTCTGGGGTTAGTAATCTCTTTTTATCACTTCAGAAATTTAGTACTATTGTTCTGGGTAAACAATTGAATTCCAACCGAACTAATTTTAATACTAGTTTTACCGCGGCTAAAGGTGTTGTAAGTTTTAAAGATATGACTTTAAAAACAGGGCTTGGTAATGGCTCAGCAAAGGGTTTGATTGATCTCCCTAATTGGCAAATTAATACTGATGGTGAAATTAAACTATCACAAAATATTTTAACCCAAATTCTTTTTAAAAAATCATCTAAACCAATATTTTTACCGTTCAAGTTAATTGGGGATTTAAATGATCCCCATGTCAAATTAGAAACATCAGAAATAACTGAACGAGGTATACGACTGCCTAATATTTTAAACAAAGCGATGGATAAGTTGAAGCAGAAAAAGGGTTTAAATACCATTTTTGACAACCTCCTTCCTAAACTTAATTCGGGTAGTAAAAAAAATAGCCCAAATCAAAAAATTGAAACTGAGGATCTTTTCAAAAACATATTAAGGGAATTGACTAATTAATTATTATTTATAATCTTGTCTAAGTTTTGAATAGTTTGCTCCAATACATAAACTCGTATCGCGCTTGATAAGTTTTTATTTGATGTTTTAAGTCTTTCGTTATCAATCTCCGTTATTTGTTGATTCATAGATTTTCCACGATGTTTGCAAATTTCCTTTAGCTTTACCCAAAAAGCCTGCTCTAAGGATATACTCGTACGATGACCTGATAATAAAACTGAGTGTTTCTGATTGTCCGTCATATGAGGTGTATTATTATATCCATTTATGATGCTCACAAGTATTCTATCAATATCAAGGTTGTAATTATTAAACTATTGATGAGACACACTGTAGCATACAAATAAAGGCCTCTGTTTATATCCTGGTGGGTAGCCTTAGCTGTGCCGGCGCCAATCCAGGGTGCATTTTTTCTTTTATTATAGAAATTTTTGGGTCCAGCTAGGGCCAAGTTAAGTGCCCCCGCAAAAGCTGAAAGTGCTATGCCTAGGTGGTAGTTAGAAAATTTATTGCTATATTTTAATATACTTTTAAAGCATTTTATTGGACTTGCTGATGGCACGAATAAGCTTGCCAACACAATTAAACATCCACCTAGAAGGCCAGGAATAAACAATACGATGGTGTTAATCCGGCTAGCAGTAGTTCCAAAATCTTGGTAGTGATTAGTTTTGTGCCCAATTTTAGTATTAAGAGTAGTGATCGCATGGTATATGGCGAGCCCTATGAAACCAAATAAAACATAGTAAAAAACTGGGGCTAACAGCCGCTTGACTAACGAGGTTGCCAATACTTCAATTGCAGTACGGGCAATACTGAATGAATCCATTTTATTTACGGATTCAATAGTTAGGCCTACTACACTTTGGCGAGCAATTTCCATACCATGATTGCTTAGTGCTATCTTAATTTTGAACACTTTTTTATATGTATCACTCTGGTCTAGGAGTATGAGTAATAATACTATTTCAAAAGCCCACGCTAAGGGGAGATTCTTACTAAGCCATACCACACCAAAACCAAATATAGCGCTAAAAAACAGAATTGATATTGTCGTCAAGCACCCTCGAATTACTCGGTCGAGTGGGCTTCTATTGTCTCGATTTAATTTTAAATCAAACCAGTCAATAAGACGTTCCAGTCTATTTATTGGGTGGATTTTATGCCCGGAAAATAGGGTCAATTGTCCTGTATAAATATTTATTACTAATGTAATAATTAATAATACAAGTGGTGTTACCGAGCCTGAATGATCTAAAATACTAGATAAAAGCATTGTTACAGAATGAAGCTCTAGTCATATGCCGTCAATCAAGTTTTATAGATGGATTTAAGATCCTTGTAGCTAGTTTAATCCTGGTTTATTAAGTTTAGTAATTTAAGTATAAGGAAACCTTTTTTTGCCTCTTCGTAATGTATATTTCTATTTGTTATTAGCCATTATTATAATGGGTGTAGGGTTTGGCTTAAAAATCCTCAATAAGACGACAGCCAAGGCACAATTAGATACAACATCCACAGTTTCAGAAAGCTACTCGACGGGAACACCAGATATTGGTGGAGAGTATTCGCTCATTAACAAAGACGGTGAGGTTATTTCTAATAATACCTATCTTGGAAAGTATACCCTAATTTTGTTTGGCTATACATTTTGCCCAGACGTTTGTCCTAATACTTTAGCTACTTTTTCATCGGCACTAGATTTATTGGGTGAAGATGCAGCAAAGGTAAAGCCTCTTTTTGTTACCGTAGACCCAGCAAGAGATACACCAGAAAATTTAAAATCCTATCTTATACATTTTCATAAAAATTTTGATGGATTAACAGGAAGTATAGCCCAAATTGAACATGTGAAAAACATATTTCGAATTTATGCTGTGAAGTCACAACAAGATGAACCCGATGCTAAAAATTATTTAATGGACCACTCTGCTGTAAGTTATCTTCTTGGACCAGATGGTAAGTACCTAACTTTTTTTAGATATGGCACTGAAGCGAAAGTAATTTTAACTAAGCTCAAGAAATTTTTGTAGGTGAATTATAGAAGTGACTAAAGAAATACCTTTTTGGCAAAATAAAACATTATCAGAAATGTCGCCTATTGAGTGGGATTCCCTTTGTGATGGTTGTGCAAAATGTTGTCTTCATAAAATAGAAGACGAAGACAATGGTGAAATTTTTTATACTGATGTTGCCTGCAACCAACTAAATCTTAGTTCATGCCAATGTAAGAATTTTTCTGAGAGAACGAATTTAGTAGATGACTGTATTGAACTTACGAAAGAAAAACTAGCAAGCCTAAAGTGGTTACCCCAAAGTTGCGCCTATCGCTTGTTGGATGAAGGTAAGGAGTTGCATTGGTGGCACCCGCTTGTTTCAGGGGACCCAAACAGCGTCCATACGGCTGGAATTTCAATTAAAGGTCGCTGTGTACCAGAGGTGGGCATTTCTGATTTCGACGATCACATTGTGACGTGGCCTAATGAAGAATAAAGAAATTTATCGAATTATAAATATCAAAGGACGGAATATTCCGGTAAGGATTAGACAAAACACTAGAGCACGAAGAATGATTTTGCGGATAGATAACAATATTAATGGGGCGGTTGTCACGCGTCCTGCATGGACAAGTGAACGAGAAGCGCTGTTGATGGTTCAAGAAAAATCTGATTGGGTTTTAACTAAATTAGACAATATGCCGACCAAGATCCTTTTTGAGAGTGGTGTTCAGATCCCATTTCTGGGCGAGTATCATATTGTTTATCATGATCC
>CAJQSN010000056.1 GCA_905614355.1 uncultured Rhodospirillales bacterium
AAGGTAACCTTGCTGCTATTGGTACAGTTGGGTGGCGCTCCGCTGTTGAACCTAACGCCGCAAAGAAAGGTATTGTCAAAGCCTTGTGGCACTGGCCGTTTAGTGACGGTAAAGGTGGCTGGGTTAAAACAGTTAATGTTCCTGAGATCCTATCATTTGTTGAGTTTTACAAAAAGGTACACGGCAAGGAGCCATCCGGCCCTAAGTGGGACGCTCTCAATTTTGTGCTCAAACTTTATGGTACCGTATCGACTATGTATATCGGTCCACCAAATATGAACAAAGACGCCGCCGCCGCTCTGTCAAAAGGTATTTTTGGGATGCTCAATGATCCGGCAGTTAAAGCGGAACAGAAAAAAGTAATAGGCTATTCAATGCGGCCGTTGTCAGTGGCGACAGCCAGAAAGGTGATCTCTGATATGACCCGCGCCGATCCAAAAATGGTTCAATTTTGGAAAGATTACATTGCCTCTGGTCGAGGCGCCATGCCAAAGAAAAAGAAATAAGGTAGAAAATCACTGGTTCAACGGCTCCTATAACGGGGTGCGTTGTGGCCGGTGCGTGTTGACGTGCGGGAGAGAGAGTCGTGGCTTGGTGGCATAATTTCTTATTCACTTCGCTCAAGGATCTATAAATGTTTGAAAGTTTCATTGAGGGCTTCCTCTTAGTTTTTCAATGGCCTGCCCTCGGTTTCCTTATCCTCGGTGTTCTTCTAGGTATTTGGTTGGGTGCCGTGCCCGGTCTTGGCGGTATCCTTGGTTTAGTTATCCTTTTGCCCTTTACCTTTGGAATGGAACCCGTATCAGCAATTGCTCTACTGCTTGGTATGTACGCGGTGACAACATCCAGCGACACAATTGCCTCGGTGATGCTGGGGATACCAGGGACAGCGGCATCGCAAGCAACAATATTGGATGGATATCCTTTAGCACAGCAAGGTAAAGCTGCTCGGGCCTTTGGTGCTGCTTTTACAGTTTCGGCATTTGGCGGTGTATTTGGCGGCTTGGCTTTAGCAGTATCACTCCCATTGGTGTTGCCTGTTATCCTCGCTTTTGGGTCACCAGAATTATTTATGCTGGGCGTTTTAGGTCTTTCGATGGTCGGGTCGCTAAGTGGAGGTTCGGTGTTGAAAGGCTTAACCGTAGCACTTTTGGGATTATTGATGGCGACCATTGGGTATTCGGAAACTGGAGTGCCACGCTATTGGTTTGGAAGTGATTATTTAATCGATGGATTACCTATGATTCCGGTGGTCCTGGGGTTTTTTGCCATTCCCGAACTCATGGAACTGGCGATAAAAAATGTCTCGATTTCGAGAATCCCCAAAGGTCAAGCAGGTGATGGTGGTATATTAGATGGCGTTAAAGATGCCTTTCGCCATTGGGGGTTGACACTGCGTTGCAGTTTTATAGGTACCTATATCGGTATTTTGCCAGGTCTTGGTGCTTCAATTGTTGACTGGATTGCCTATGGCCATGCTGTCCAGAGTGCCAAAGATAAAACCATGTTTGGAAAAGGCGATATTCGGGGCGTCATAGCACCCGAATCTGCTAATAACGCGTCCAAAGGTGGTGCGCTGATCCCAACTGTTGCGTTTGGCATACCTGGCAGCCTGGGGACGGCGATCCTTATGGGGGCGCTTGTCATTCAGGACATTAAACCTGGTCCAGAGATGCTCGGATCGAATCTGCACATCACCTATAGTATGGTTTGGACGATCATCGTTGCGAATGTACTGGTCGCGATTTTACTGATGTTCTGGAGTAAACAGGTGGCAAAGATCGCTTTCATTCGCGGTCATCTGATTGTGCCGGGCGTGATTTTGTTTGTTTTCATGGGAGCCTGGCTTGGCGGCGCCTCAATTGGCGATTGGGTAACCTGCTTATTCATGGGAATAATTGGCTTCATCATGAAACGCGGTGGCTGGCCTCGGCCGCCTCTCGTTCTTGCTCTGATACTTGGGCCGATTTTGGAAAATGCTTTTCAAATCAGTCTACGAACCCACCAAGGATATGGGTGGCTGGAGGGACCAATCGTCTTAATCATAATGGCGATGGTTATTCTGACCTTGGTTTTTGCTGTGCGGGGTGCCTTGAAAGCAAAGAAAAATCCGGATACTGAAGCTGTTGGCGAAGGATCAGAGAAAAGTCCAATTATATCATTACCACTGTCTTTGGCATTATTTGTCTTATTCAGTTGGGCTTGTCTTGAAGCAACAAACTGGTCCTCTTGGACTCGACAATTTCCATTGGCCATCGCGGGGCTAGGAGCAGCCATTACACTCATCGCGCTATTGCAAGACGCCAAAGGAGTTTTTGAAGAAAGGCGCTGCGCCACAAGCTGGAAAACGGCGATTGGCCAAGCGAGTAACCAAGCTGTATTGGATAAAGCGGTGGTGTTCTTCGGTTATCTTATTGCGATGGTTCTTATGACCCTGGTCGTTGGTCAGCAGATTGCTCTCTGTTTGTTCGTGGCAGCCTATTTGTGGCGGTGGGGTGGTTATGGCTGGCGGGTTTCACTCTCCTATACAGGTGGGTGTGGGCTTTTTCTATATGGATTTTACGATCAAATTATGCATATACTATGGCACCCGAGTTGGCTGTTTGGTTAAAGCCACTGGCGGCTTTTAATTTTTTTTTAGAAACTTTATACGTCATTATTAATATAGGTTCCGAGCCTATAATATAAATTTGAGGCCTAAACCAACAGTAATCTTTCCTCTTGAGGTGAGTGTTTGTGCCATCGAATCAGCAGTTGACGTGCGAGTTGGAAATACTCTACCTTGAATAAAACGGCTGAATAACGTGGAGGAGTACAATGCAAACGATCGAGGCCCCAACCCTCTCAGCACAGGGTGCGCAGATACCAGCAGTCGGTTATGGCACTATGTTATTTCCCGTTCCCGAACGGGCGGTTGAGCTCATTGCCGGTTCACTCGAACACGGCTATCGGCATATAGATACGGCGCGCAAATACGGCTCAGAAAAATGGGTAGGTGAAGGCATCCGTGCTTCAAGCTTACCGCGAAAAGATATATGGGTCACCACGAAGGTGACCGAAGAGAACGCGAAGGCTGGCGATTTCGAGCGATCTCTGGATACCAGCCTGAAGGCTCTGGGGCTAGATTATGTCGATTTGTTGCTGATCCACTGGCCGCAGCCGAAAGTCCCCCTGGAAGAAACGCTTGGCGCGCTGGCTAAAGCCAGAAGAGGTGGTCTAGCTAAGAATATTGGTGTGTCAAACTTTACGGTCGCTCTGCTTAACGAGGCTGTGGGTAAATGTTCTGAGCCGCTATTCACCAACCAAATTGAATACCACGCCTATATCCGCCAGGATAAAGTCATCGCTGCTTGCCGCAAGCATGGCTTGCTGGTCACCTGCCACGTGCCTCTGGCACGCGGGGCTGTCTTGAAAGATCCGCTGATCCGGGATGTAGCGACTTCCCACGGTAAGACTGCTGCTCAGGTGGCTCTCAAATGGCTGGTCCAGCAACCTGATATAGTAGTTGTCCCGCGCGGGCTTGAACACTTTGAAATCCAAGAAAATATTGATATCTTCGACTTCGAACTCACTGCGAGTGAGATGAGTCAAATCTCAGGACTGCGCGACAGGAACCAGCGTCTAGTTGACCCCGAGGTGCGCAGACCTGTCTGGGATGAGGGTTGATCACTCAGATGTTTTATTATGCTGATTTGTGGGGCGTTGAGGGTATAGTAAAATACGTACATCCAGTAACATTGATCGCTAATATGTGTACGTTATATCGTTACTGAGGGTATCTTAAAAAAGATAATTTAAGAGAGGATAGCGAAAATCTTCTCATATAAACGATATTTCATATATGGCAAAATGAAATGAATTGATTAATAAGGTTCCAAGTAAAAATTAGGAAAGTGTTTGTTTATGACTTTTCTTACCCTATTCGTCGGGCGGCAGGACCTCTACGAGACAGACTTGATCAATTAAGTCTGAACGACCTATATTTTCAAGGTGTGCTTTTTTTTGATTATTTGTTAAACTTGCTCCAACGCCTTGCGACATGACCATGACTACTGATCGATCTCCCATGTCGAGCCAAAAACCTCGCCGTACTAGTTTTTCATCTCCATCTCGTGCAAATGGATCTCCGGGGTTTGTGGAGAGATCCGGCTGGTAATATTCAGTCATGTTAAACCTCTTTTGTTTCTGTACTATGCGTAATATTAGTTTTTCAATCAGAAGATCATATAACTCAGAATAATGGGTAGACTATATTTCATCAAGACCAGGTTCAAGGCCTAGAGTAACCCTGCCGTAGGTGGCACCGCACCTGTCCCAACCAATCGCGATATGATTGCTCCCTGCTTTGACGTCTCGATAGTATCTTTGAAAATGCTTTACTGTATATAATCCATTTGCACCTGAAACATCGAATAGTCTCTCGACACTTCGCTTAGCCAATGTGCAGGCATAGGCAGTGTCTCGGCGCGCTTGAGCTCGGTCTTCTATAGATAGAGCGCCAAAGGTACGCATTTTATGAGTTGTTCGTTGGGCTAATCTCTCTATTAATAATTTTGCGCAATCAACTTCAACTGCAGATTCTGCTAAGCGAAGCTGTATACTTTCTCGTTCACATAATTTAACCCCGCGTTGGGAACTATTTTTAGCAAATTCAATAAATTCTTTTATTCCACCGGCAGCACATCCTACCACCACTGCTGCAAGTGCGGCAGGAGCAATAGATAAATAAGGGGTTGAATATATTTTATCTTCATGGGTTTGCGTGCCCTTGGCAGTTCCATCCCTTTGTTCTGCTCTGGAGATTATTCTGTGATCTGGAATAAAAATATCTTCAACCTTAATATCAGCGCTACCGGTGCCTTTGAGCCCCATTACGTTCCAATTATCTTCAATCTCCCACTGTTCTTTTTTTACGAGACACAGGTGATGAGCAGGTGGGTTTTGGCCGTCATCGAGCATACCCCCTATTACTCCCCATTCTGCAAAACGAACGCCACTGGCAAAACTCCATTTGCCAGAAATAGTGGCGCCGCCGGGAACCATAATACCCTTACCGCTAGGAGCTACCGCGGATATTACGATAGGATCTACATCAGATTCCCAAACTTCTTGCTGGGCCTTTTGGGGGAACATGGAAACATCCAGTGCGTGTATGCTGTAGACTGCGGCTACCCAAGCCTGGGAACCGTCGCCTTCACCTAATTCCATAAGCGCTCCCATCAAGGTCTCCCAATCTAATTGATATCCGCCAAATTGCTGCGGAACAATAATCTTTAAAATACCCGATTCAATAAGGTCCTGGACGGTTTGTGAGGGTACGTGTCGTTCCGTCTCAGCTTCGATGGCTCGTTCCTTAAAAACAGGTGCTAACGAACGCGCTCTCTCTAGTAGATTTTGGTTTATTTCCATTGGTTGGGATACTTCTTAAAATTTCAATAGCTGTAGTTAAAATTAGT
>CAJQSN010000057.1 GCA_905614355.1 uncultured Rhodospirillales bacterium
ATGGGGTTAGAATAACTGATTCAGCGTTAGTTTCTGCTGCATGCTTGTCAAAAAGGTATATTACAGAACGTTTTTTGCCGGATAAAGCAATAGATCTGATGGACGAGGCCGCCAGCCGTTTGCGGATGGAAGTTGATTCTAAACCGGAAGCCATTGATGAATTGGATCGTCGTATTCTGCAGATTAGAATAGAGTTAGAATCGCTAAAAAATGAAACGGAATCAAATAATATTGGTAGGGCACGAGCGCTGGAAGTTGAATTAAGTACCCGAGTAGAGGAGTCCCAAAAACTAACAACCCAATGGAAGGACGATAAGAGTGATATTGCTGAAACCCAAAAAATTCAAGAGCAACTAGACCAAGCCCGTATAGCTCTAGATATTGCCTTCCGAAACGGGAGTTTGGAAAAGGTTGGAGAAATTCAGTATGGCCTAATACCCGACCTTGAAGGCAAACTTGAAATTACAGAGAAAAAAGATAACCGTAGTATGGTAAGAGAGATCGTAACTGAAGAGATGATAGCTTCAGTAGTATCTCGGTGGACAGGAATTCCTACAGAAAAAATAATGCAAGTAGAACAAGAAAAATTGCTTTCTATGGAGGCCACCCTTGAAAAACGGGTGGTTGGACAGGAAGAGGCACTTATTGCGGTTTCTAATTCTGTAAGGAGGGCGAGAACCGGGCTACAAGATGTGTCAAAACCCCTAGGGTCTTTTTTGTTTATAGGCCCGACAGGCGTTGGAAAAACAGAACTAACCAAAGCCCTTTCGGAGTTTTTATTTGACGACGAAAATGCTCTATTGAGAATAGATATGTCGGAGTATATGGAAAAACATTCAGTTTCGAGACTTATTGGCGCACCGCCGGGTTATGTAGGATACGAAGAAAGCGGTTCTTTAACTGAGGCCGTACGCCGGCGACCGTTCCAAGTAATACTATTTGATGAAATAGAAAAAGCTCATCCAGATGTTTTTAATATATTACTACAGGTTCTCGATGATGGCCGGCTTACAGATGGTCAAGGTCGTACAATTGATTTTAGGAATACCCTGATAATATTAACCTCCAATCTAGGCTCTGAGATGTTTGCCGATACATTAGATACAGAAAGTTATACCGAAACGCAGAGTAAAGTTATGGAGGTGGTCAGAGCATCGTTTAAGCCTGAGTTTATAAACAGGTTGGATGAGATTATATTATTTCAACGATTATTGGAAACTGATATGAGTTTGATCGTTGAAATTCAGTTGAATACGCTACAAGAGCGGCTGAAGGATCGAGGAATAACGTTAACGGTTAGTGCCGAAGCAGTCATGTGGCTCTCAAAAAAGGGTTATGATTCCACATATGGCGCGCGTCCATTGAGACGGGTAATCCAGCGCAATTTGGAAAATAAAATTGCTAATTTAATTCTTAGTAATCAAATTAAAGATCAAGATTCCATTAAAGTTGAAGCAGATCAGAATTGGTTGTTAATAAATGGGGAAAAAATTTAGGGCCTTTTTGTTGGAGCGTTAGTTAGATTTAGACGATAAGTTAAGGGTCAAAGGTTTTTCCTTTAAAAATTGGTCATTTAGTTTTTTAAGGATTCGGTCTTTTGATTTTTGAAACTTTATTAAGTCCGGTCCTTTAAGGCTCCTACCAGATGGCATTTTGATCCGCATGGGATTTGTCTGTCTGCCACGCTTTAGGATTTCATAATGTAAATGGGCTCCAGTTGAACGACCAGTTGTTCCGACATAACCTATTATCTGCCCTTGGCGTACCCGAGATCCCTTGGTCACGTTACGATTAAACTTACTTAAGTGCGCATAAGCGGTTGAATATTGGGAATTATGGCGTATTCGGATATAATTGCCATAAGCTCCGTTCCTAGATCGGTATACAATAGTCCCAGAACCTGCGGCAAATACTGGAGTTCCGCTAGGGGCTGCAAAATCTACCCCTCGATGCATTTTATTAAAACCTAAAATTGGGTGGCGTCTTGTGCCATACCTAGAAGATAAGCGTGCCCCATTTATTGGCGTTCGCATAAGAGCTTTTTGAGCACTGTGACCGTTAGAATCAAAATAGTCATTTGCTCCATTCTTAGATTTGAAAAAGT
>CAJQSN010000058.1 GCA_905614355.1 uncultured Rhodospirillales bacterium
CGCCAGAGCTAAAATCGATAAACCATTCTTTTTATATGTCCCATATAATGGTCCCTACGGCCGTCGGTCTTAATCTTGCTCTCACCATCGACTATTTTCCCAAATTATTTTTGACAATATTGTCAAAATCTTAGATTAACCGTCAACAGATGCTTCCTTGGATTGCAAAACTGTCGCTTTTCTAGCATGTAAAACCAAAATCAATGCGGCCAATATGAGTCCTACCGCGTAGACCTCAGGTAATTTCCACACCAACAAAATTGCAACTAAAATCCTACCGACCTGTTCCATGAAAGAAATTTCAGTACGATCAAAGCGGGCAAGTGAGCTTCCCACCATATATAGCGCAAGCGCAATACGCGCGCACAGCCAAATCAAACTTGCCAAATGGACCTCGCCGTCGTAACCCGGCAGGAATCCACCGCTAGGAGAGTTTGGGTCTATTTGGGCGTCCGCAATAAGTAACAACTCAGGATAAAAGGCGAACACAAAGGGGATAATGAACATGACTACTCCCACCTTGACGGAAGCCAGACCAGTGACCATGGGGTCCGTTTTGGTGATGGAAGAGGCAGCGAAGGCCGCTATCGCTACTGGTGGGGTTATCGCTGAGGCTACGGCAAAATAAAATACAAACATATGGGCGGTAAAATTAGCAATGCCTAGACCAACCAACATCGGCCCCATAAGCAACGCTACATTTAGATAAGCGGGCACCGTTGGCATGCCCATACCCAAAAGTATCGCCAATGCCATAGTAACGAGCAAGGCGATAAACGTGAACATGCCGCTACCCCCCAAAGTCTCTCCAGTTTCACGCATCCAGTGGACGACATCACCCGCGATGTAGCTGGCAAGACCCGTGAAATTGAGCGAGAAATCGATTACCGAAATTGCCAACAACATCAGTGATAAACTAGAAATCAGCACCCCAGCTTCAGACAGCGCCTTGACGAGCTTACTCGGATTAGCGCGCATATCTTTATCTAGAAAGAAAAGCAGGGAGAGTAACGCCACAGCCCACCAGCCAGCCGAGCTTGCATCCCCAGCTGAATTCTCCAACACTCCCAGCAACCAAGGCAAAGTTGCCGACAAACAGACACCATTTGTGAATGACTGTTCCACCGCAAACAAGTTACCTATCCAGCCACAGGTTACTGCTTCCTTGGGAGTGAGCAATAACAGCAGAATCAAGCCAATGGGGGCAAATATCATTAACAGATTTATTTTATCGTCCTTGGTCAAACGCATTTCGTCGATGATTTCACCATAGGCCTCAATACCCTGCTTACGAGACTGGAACACAATAGCTAGAAACAGCGCTCCGAAATAGGCCAGTGCCGGAAGCGAAGCAGCTTTGATCACCGAGCTATAGGATACGGCAGTCACCGACGCGAGCACAAATGCTGCTACGCCCATAACTGGTGGCATTATTTGGCCTCCGGACGAAGCAGCGGCTTCCACACCACCCGCAAATGCTGGTTTAAAACCTCTCTTGATCATCATGGGTATCGTCAACACCCCAGTTGAGAGGACGTTAACGACTGGACCACCGGAGATGGTGCCAAACATAGCGGAGCTAACCACTGCCGCATGCGCTGGACCGCCACGTAAATTACGTGTCAAAAGAAAAGCCATTTTGATTAAAGAGCGACCGCCCGCAGAGGCACCGAATAACGCTCCTAGGATAATGTAGGGAAACACAATATCCATAAGAATGCTGATAAAACGTCCTAGCAAACCTGCCGAACCATTGATCAGAACATCACGAACATTGGACAAGCCGTCGGATAATTGACGGGGTTCTCCACCTAGTTTGGTCACCCAATATTTTGAAATATCATCAGGGCCAAAAAAGTACCACACACCCACCGTCGCAATCGTGTAAAGCGCAACGGACAAAGACACTAAGACGAGAGGAAATCCCCAAACTTTAATATTATAGGTTAAAAACGTCAGAACACCTATTCCAACAATGGCGAAAAGCCACAACCCTGTGGTGTTGATACAATTCGGATCATCTATGGTGGTCGGCACAGGCAAGCCCATCGAGTCAGCATATTCTTTCTCGGCCAAAAGCGCCTTAGCGATCAGATCCGCTCGTTCGCCGGTAAGTCGGTCAATAATGCATACAGACTCGATTTCCATTAGATACGTCCAGGCAATGGCAAAGGCCATCAGAATAAACAGAATATCCATGACTAAGCTAAGCTGCGGTACCCAGCCACTCTTATGTTTGTAGGAACGATAGAAAGAGTGTTTGAAGACAACGATGGTCATCATCAACACAAAAACGAGTGGGTTGAGGTATTCAAATGGGAAACGCCGGATTGAAAGTGCTGGGTATTCCGTCATTTCACGAACCCATTCATCCAGACCGGGCAGGGTCGGTAAAGTATGGACCATGCCTACAATAACCAGACCGATGCCTAAGAAAGCGGCTATCCAATCTGCCAAAGGCATGGATTGGGACTCAGATTGCGTATTCATATTGACGCTGCATTTTGGTGATACCTCTATAGAAAAATCGAAACTGTTACAGCACTAAATTATTCACACGTTATCATATTTTACCTGCAACACGCCCTGTTAAAATTGTTTAGCTAGCCCAAAGGACCTATCATCTTTATCACCTAAAAATTGCTCCCGGCCATTCAGACCGGGAGGTAAATTATGCTTTAGTTGAACAGCGACAGCGTCGGCCCAGTTATAAACCTTTATTGGTTTTTTATTGCGCGCAAGCTGGAAGATTAAACCCAGCTTCCTTCCAAGCCGCTACAGCACCAGCATGATACTTAAGCTTCGACTTTCCGCAGAAACCGGATTTAACCGCGTCCATTTCAGCAAGCCCTACACTATTCATAAAGGCGGCACGCTTCTTTAACATACCCAGAGTCGATATATGAGCAGCAGTAATGGCCTTGGCCAACTTAAAGGACATCTTTTTATGCACCACATCGCCAAAAGCTGTGCCCAGGGCACGCAGTTTCCCATCTTCTGAAATGACAGTTAAAGAACCCTTGTAACCCACATCCTTGCCGTCAACAACGATGGGGATGTTGCCTGGCACGCCAAACAATTTTTTGGCTAGTTTACCTTCAAATTTAGCCTTGGGCATCGACAGCACTGACACTTTACCCGCCGCGCTCATCGTCGTCACGTACGGGTGAGGCCAAGTTACCGGAAGGACAAATGCGTCCACTGATCCGTCAACCAACGTGGTCATTAACTGCCCCCAATTTTGTTGAACGCCCTTGTAGTCTTTACCATCTTTTAGTCCTGCAGCCATTTGTAAGGTGGCGCGCCCGTTGTTTAATGCCGCACCCCGGGGAGGACCGTTCCAGATACTCTTACCCTTCATATCGGCCCAACTTTTGTAACCCTTATTGGTATAAAACAGGCCAAAAAATCCGCCTGCGTTATAGGGATACAAGGCTCGCAAGTTCGCGGCTAACTCGGCTCCCTTTTTCTTGCCCAGTTTGGCATAGGGGCCAACACCCCGGTCAAGCAAGAACGTTAATATAATGGGTGCTGAGGCAATATCGGTTTTACCTTCGGCTACATTGCGCACTGAATTTGTCAATGTTTGACCCTGGGCCACCTGAAGATCAGCGACCTTCTTCTCACCCAATACATCAGCCATATGCATCATAACCTGGCCTGGCACACCGGTAGGGCCAGCAGTCTCTGCTGAAAGGTTTCGTTGTTGCGACTGGGCTGTTCCAATCGAGCCCAACGCAACGACTAAAAGAGAGGCAACACTAACATTAAAATATTTATTCATAATAATTTCTCCTGTTTTCCGTTTAGAACTAATCTGTTCCATTTTTTTGCGGTGAATTATTACTCCGCATTCTAATTACTAAATTACTTATTTACTCAAAGCAGCGTGAACCGCCTCAATTGTTTTATCTACGTGAATTTTTTCAAAAACAAGCGGTGGTGAAAGGATCATTTTATTACCCTGAATACGTACCCACACACCTTGCTCCATACACTTTTTCTGAATTGCCATGAGATACGGGTCAAAAGCCGGAATTGGCTCTTTTGTTTGGCGGTCATTTACAAATTCGATAGCCGCCATAAGGCCAATACCCCGAACATCTCCAACGCTGTCAAATTGCTTAAGCTCTTCCAGTCTTTCTAAGAAATACGAGCCAACTTCTGCGGCATTCCCTGGAAGATTTTCTCCAACTACGATTTTCAAATTGGCAACAGCGGCAGCGCAGGCAAGCGGGTGCCCTGAATAAGTGTAACCGTGCATGATTGGGGCCAAGGGGTCATCTTTTTCCCAGGCATCGACCACACGTTGATTAACGACTGTTGCGCCGAGCGGGATGTAGCCAGAATTGATGCCCTTAGCGAGACACATGATATCCGGTTTGACCCCCCAATGACGACTACCAAACATTGATCCCGTTCGACCGAAACCAGTGACCACTTCATCGGCTATTAAAAGAACATCGTATTTATCGCAGACTTCCCGAACCCGAGGCCAAAAGTTGGAAGGCGGCACGATCATACCACCAGCGCCCTGCACGGGCTCGGCGATAAAGGCAGCAACTGTATCCGGCCCTTGATGTTCTATTCCTCTGGCTAACTCAGCAGCACAGATTTCGCCTAGTTCTTCAGGATCATCGGTCCACGCATTGCGATAGAGATAAGGGCTTTCTATTTGAAAGCAACCCGGTAATAAGGGTTCATAGGCACGCCGCCACGGGATGCCACCACTCACTGACATGCCACCGAAATGAACCCCGTGATAGGCATTTTTAAGAGAGAAAAACTTCGTTTTTTCAGATTTCCCCATTAACTTCCAATATTGCCGAGAAATCTTTAGCGCGCCCTCAACGGCATCAGACCCACCAGAAGAAAATAAAACCCGAGCCATATCTTCGGGTTCTAACATCTCCATTAATAGAGCAGATAATGCAATTGACGGCGGGTTAGATGCATTTCCGAAAGTATTATAAT
>CAJQSN010000059.1 GCA_905614355.1 uncultured Rhodospirillales bacterium
TTCTACGTATTTCGATATTTTCATCATTTTTTACCATACTACCAATACCAGGAATGAATCCGATCCTTTTTAAGCTTTAAATTGCGCATCGGTACAGAAATCATGGCAGACAAGAAAAAAGCTCGATGCGTAAACACCGAGGATTTGAGAGATGGATGGGCTTCGGGGCAACTTTTTTTACCAGTTTAAACTAAAAAGATAATTTTGACTGTCTTAAATTTAACTATTATATAATTTTTTGGATTCGAAACTTTTTTAACTCCGCGTCTGTAACGCCAATCTCTTTTAAGACCTCATTGGTGTGCTGGCCCAATTGTGGAGGGGGTGTCTCGATCCGTGGGCCTCCGTGGGCATATTTAAATGCTGCAATAGGCACTGTAAGTGGCTTGTTGGTATTCATAAAATTTGGGAACTCATGGAGAATATTCCGACTTTTAATTTGAGGGTCTTCAAGGGCATCGTTAAGTGGGCGAACTTTTGCCGCGGGTATATGATTTTCTTGAAAGTATTTTTCCCAATACTCAGCAGTTTTTTCTAAGAGTAAATCAGCAAGTATCTGCGCCTGATCCTCTGAATTTAGAATACGCTGGAAACTATTAGTATTTTTTGAAATTTCTGGTTCGTCAATTAACAAAAATAGCCTCTCATGTTGATTACGGTTCATTGCACCCAGCATTAATAGTCCATCTTTGGTTTCATAACATCTACCACCAGAAAAAATATGATCATTTCCGTTCTGCTTAGGTGGTATTCCACTCCACAAATAATTAGTTACGTCAGCTGCCATGAGCATTAAAGCGACATCAAACATCGACTGATCAATAAATTGTCCGGTTTTAGTTTTTTCACGTTGGAATAGAGCACTTGCAATGGCAAAGGCTGCAATCGATCCTGTTGCGTAATCTACAACTGGGGGGCCTACTTTAACTGGCCCCATATCAGTTGTTCCCGTTGAACACATAATTCCAGATGTTGCCTGAATTTGCATGTCATATGCAGTATGATTATTTCGTGGGCCTTGTTGTCCAAAGGCTGTCATAGCACAATAAATTAAATTTTGATTATGCTTTTTAAGGTCCTTATACCCCAAGCCGATTTTATCAAGCGCTCCAGCTCGAAAATTCTCAATAAAGACGTCGCTGGTGGTAATTAACTTTTTTAAGATTTTCTTTCCAGCCTTACTTTTTAAATTAAGAGTTATAGAACGCTTATTTGCAGCTTGAGCCAGATAATAAGTCCCCATGCCTTCGTCATTAAGCTTGTGATCAGGGCCTTGTTCTCTAACTTGATCATTGTTTGTTGGATCTTCGATTTTAATTACTTCTGCTCCCAGAACTGCCAATTGATAAGCTGCAAATGGCCCAGCTAATACATGTGTAGCATCAATAATTTTTATGCCTTCAAAGGGACGCATATTTTTTCCTTTAAATGATTGAGAATTCGAAATAAATAATCGAAAGTTTAAAGTCCATTCGATTACTATAGAGCTTAATATCCACGATTAGCAAATTAGGTAGTGTTGCAGCCATGAGCTTCTGTTAGGACAATCTTGGCCTATGCGGCATACTCTCCGCTTTTACTTTCCAGTAATTGCTTTTGGATTTGAAACTTTTACTTGTTGGCTTCATCTTGGTCTTCAATAACGTCATCGCCAATATAGATAACTTCACCCCCAATGGTTCCAATTGAATTCCAGATCATGTAAAGTCCTTGGTTTAGTTTAAGGTGGGAGCAAGTAAGTTGCGGTGATCCATAGAATGGCTAAAATATTCAATAAATATGTTTAAGGTTTGAGATGTTGAGTAAGATTTGGTTGGAAAACGGGCTGGGGGTAATTTTGATTATCTGTTTAATATTTTGGTTGGCGATTAGTTTTGTATTGCAAAATTACTAGGGTGTCTTACTGTTTCAGCTACTATCCTTCTCCAAAATAGCACCGCACCGTGGATGTCACTTTACGCGATTCAATAGTTAGCTATTGTGGTCAATTAGTTTGGGATGCTGTCGACTATGGATGTTAGCTTAGGAATATCCCGTAGTTTAAATACCAGCTTCTTTGAAAGTTTGTTGGACCTTGAAGACATACATTAAGATCATTCCCTGGTTTAGCGGGTATTATAGTGATGCTTCCAGAACGTGCCGCCCCCTCAACGTCATCAGCTTCAGGCAACGGACCAGGTTTGCGATATACACCCCAAAGCAACAAAATTCACGGGACTCAAAATAAAACTCGATGCATAAACACCGAGCCATTGTTTGTGGGACATGATCACTAGGTGGCCTTCAGGTCACCTTTTTCTGCCCGTCGATACGTTAATGAAATTTAAAATATTAATATAACTATATCGAGATTCCAGTCTGACGCCAAGTTGAAGTGCCTTTACAGGTATGACAAACTCGTTCACCTATATGACTAGATTGAAACTCACCCATACACATTAAGCACTTACGGCGTTTAGCTAGCAATTTATCCGATTGAGGTTTTTTGTTCATTTCCGAACGGTATTTGGACATTTTAGAGGATGCCATCACTACTCCATCATAATACAGCAATAACATCTATACGGAGATGATTTTTTTCCAGATCAATTTTGCAACCAAGGACAAACCCATATTAATGTGGTATGTTCTCTTTTATAGCTTTATTTTCTTGAAGCTATAACAGGTCTGAATTTATAATAAGATTTAGTTTTTTTACATATTTATTTTCCTTTTTTGAAAGTGCAGGTACAAAATGGATAAGCAACGAATTTCATATGTTGATCCCGATTCCCTCGAAAACCCTGATATGTTAACAGAGTTGGAACGTTGTCGAGACCGGGGAACTCCACGACCAGAAAGTCAAGCAATAAGGGCCCATGTACCAGCAGCATTTTGGTCATTTGCAGAAACTTGGCAGACCGTGTTTCATGAGGGTGTTTGTGACCATACTATTAAGGAACTTTGTCGGGTTTATGTCTCTCATTCGGTCAAATGCGAGTTTTGTGGTAATCAAAGATCTATCCAGTCTGCCAAAAAAGGTCTGGTAGAAGATGATTATTTTGAGTTGCTAAATTTTGAAACTGCAAAGCGATATTCAGAAAAACAAAAGGCAGCATTGCGGTATACCGAAGCTATTGTTTGGGACTTAAAATGTAGTGATGAACTTTGGGATAAGCTTTACGATTATTTTTCTGAGCCAGAAATTGTAGAACTGGGCTACTTTGTAGCCATAACGATGGGTCAACAACGTTGGCTTCGCACGTTAAACATAGATCATCACCAAGTGTTGACTGGAACAGGTGCCTCGATGGCTCCTGGTGCCGAAACTCCAGAAGACTGGAAGTCCTACAAAGAGGCGCCGGAATACTGGGCTAAGCAGTGATGATTTAGTTCCTTAAATTAGTTTAATGCGAAAATGAAAAAGTTCAATTTGATAGCTGTTGCGTTGATGTTGGTGGGTGGGGTAGTGCAAGCTGAAGCCAACTATACAATTAGTAAAGTGTTTGATAGTTATTACAAAAGCGATGAAGTTAAAAAGGCTATTGATCGAGATATTAAAAGCATGGGCCATGGAATATCTGCGTATATGTCTAATTAACTAGTAAATAAACAACGCCCGATTTTTTGTCTCCCTCCTGATATTAGTATAGATCAAATTCCGTATGGCTCAGTATTTTTAAGTTATGTGGCTAAATATCCGAAAATTCGTTCGAAGCATTTGTATATGATGGCTTCATATTTTCTTATAAGAATGCGGGAAATTTTTCCTTGCAAATAAGAACCCATAATTAGAAGGTCTCACCCGTCCAAAAACCACCCTTCTTCATGAACATAGTAGTAGCCTTTGGTTGGCCATCTAGGATGGCTCCACTAACAACTACAGGTCGCTTGAGAGTGTTCTTGCCAACCAAAAATTTCCATAACCCTAATAAGATCAACACATCCCATTTCGACGACAACCAACCCTTTATAAATACAGATTGTAACCGGGCGTATGCCTTTGAATAACTTATCCATTATATCCACAGCTTCTGTTAAGAAGCCGTCCCTTGAATTTTTGTGACTAGAAGCAAACCAACATCGCGAATAACCCGCAATGGATTGTCTAGGAAGTACCTTTTGATTTCCCCACGATGGTTGATCTGATTATGGAGCTAGCTCGTATGTATTTTATAGCTGATCTCGGTTTACCACCGCAGCGATGTCGACCCCCGAAGCCGTCAGCCCATGGTTCGCTTCGGGGGTCGTTCATTCTAAACCCCGCATTTACTGCATAGCTGCAATGTCGACTAAACACTAGTGCAAATTTCTAACTGGTCTATAACGCACTTAACTTTATTTGATCAGGACCAACGATCAACTTTCAATTAGGACTTTATTATGACCGCACTGCCGAAAACTAAAACTGTCGATGCCATTGTTGGAACCATTAAAGACGTTAAGTATATGGTTGAACCACTAGCCACTAAAGCAGCTAATGCCAACGATCCAGTTGTACTACCACTGTTTGTTCGATTCGTTGCTTTCTTTGATGCATGGACTGAAGCATCCTACAACGCATGGGAAAAATCTGGTAGACCGGAACGTGAGTTCTAATCAATTTACTTTTCTGACTTTACCGCTCTCGTAATAGCTCTATCTATTCCAATAGATATATTCTTCGTAACGCTTCGCTCACCAATCCCATAAAAATCAGACTTGGGTTGGTAGTGGTCTCATGTGCAACTAATAGCTTCACAACTGACGTTCCAGTTATGAAATAATCTCGAGCGTTGCGCATACCCTGTTTAGGTCGTTGCCATATCCCTGAGAAACCATTGATAGTCCCCTAAAATACATTCTTTTTTTGACCAACCGAGCAACATTGTTTCTGCCACCAATCATATTGCCATACTTGTTAAGCTTAAGATTGCGCGTCGGTACAGGAATCGCGGCAGATAAGGATAAAGCTCGGTGCGTAAACACAGAGCCATTGTTTGTGGGACTTTATAACTTGGGCCCTCTTCGGAGCGACCATTTTTTTCCAGTTTATAAGCCAACTAGATTTAAATTATAATTGAGAACTGAACTCTTTTTTAAACTCTCGTCCATTTTTAACCCATTCAATCAAAGCATCTTTCCAACTTGGAATGCTCTCTGTTTCGCATCCAAACACTTTTCCAGTACCAATTTTGGAAATACGTTTCATTGCTCTTAAATGGGATGAAGATGATCTGTAAGTTAACATTTGTTTTTTTAATTTCCATACAGTTGGCGTGTCTTGCAAATGATTGCGTGAGTTAAATTCACAAAGCAATACGCCGTCGGCCTTTTGAGCACTAGTAGATGCTGGTATTGTGAATATCAAAAAAAGCACATAGCCCATTAAACCTTTTGGTTTGAATCCTGTCACTGAAACATACAATTGTCACTCCTACACAATTTTACCAAAATTATTACGAAAATTAGCTCCTGTTAGATCGTTCTAAACAGGCAGCCTTTAATCCCCACATCTGACGCGCTTCTTCAAGGGACTTGGGACCAAGTTTCCAACTCCCCGCTTTTACTTTCCAATAATTTCTTTTGGATTTGAAACTTGAGCGGATTAGCTTCATCTTTGTCTTCAACAACGTCGCCAACAATATCGAGAACTTTACCCAGATGGTTCCAATTAGATTCCAGATCATGTAACATCCCTTTATGGATTGGTTTTGCTACTCATTAACCAGTAACGAACAAATTGCCCTGCTGGGTCTGATATTCGTAATCGGCACTTTTGCCATTATATTTAAGTCTCATGGCGCTGGCTTCTTAGTTGAAAAACTATTGGCGCTGAGTGGCGCCTTGTTCTTGGTGTTTATTGGAGCGTGTAACTAGGGGTTTTACCATATGAATTATTTTATGTGTAGCTTAACCGAAATGGAAATGTTTGCCGTATTCGGTGGGATATTCTTAGTTGGTACTATTGCCATCATGCTTTTGCAATCATCTCCTTGGATAAAGATGCAAAGCTTTGGAGTTGTTGAACAAACTGTGCTGATTGGCGCATTAGCCTTATGGTATATTTCTGATCCATGCGGTACTGTTAATTAAGGCGTTTTACCATACTCTTGAGAGAGTTTTCGCCACCAAAAATAGTCCCCATAAACCTTGTAAGATTAGCACATCCCTTTTCGATTATAATCACCCCCTTGTAGATGCGAGTCGCAACCGATTGTATGCCTCCAAATAATTTATCCATTATGTCCACAGCTTCTGTTGAGAAGCCGTCCTCTGAATTTCTGTGACTAGAAGCAAACCAATATATTAAATAACCTGCACAGGTCACCACCAGCATTGGTCGCCAGTTGTGTTACAGCCATCAGCCTTGAGCATCTGCCACGACGATCTTGGCCTGAGCTTCTAGCTCCGTGCCTTTGCTTTCCAGCAACTGCTTTTGTATTTGAAACTCGAGCTTATTAGCCTGGTTCTAGTCTTCAACAACGTCGTCAACAATATCGAGAACTTCGCCCCCGATGGTTCCAATTCGATTCCAGATCATGTATTGTCCTTAGATTAGTTTATCGGAAGGGTTAGCTATGACTGATTCGCAAAAAGATGTACTTCGCAGATTTATTGGCCATTTATTGTGCCGGCTTCGCTTTCATGATTTCAGAGTAACCGAAAGAACGTTTGAGTTTGGATCTGGCGGCATGGAAACAGTTCAATGTAGGCGCTGCAAAATAATAGTTAGACGTTCTATTAACTAAGGCGTCTCACCCGTCCAGCGACCACCCTTCTCCAAGATCATAGGCAGTAGCTTTGGCTGGCCATCTAGGATGGCTCCACAAATAATTATAGGCTGCTTGAGAGTGTTCTTACCAGCCAAGAAATTCCTATAAACCTTATAAAATCAGCACATCCCTTTTCGACAATAACTAGCCCTTTATAAATATGGGTTGCAACCGAGCGTATACCTTCGAATAATTTATCCATTATAACCACAGCTTCTATTGAGAAGCTGTCCTCTGAATTTCTGTGACTAGAAGCAAACCGACATCGCGAATAACCCGCAATAGATCGTCTCGGAAGTACCTTTTTAATTACCAGTCGCTTGATCTAATTAAAGAGCGACCTCGTATACATTACACAACATTGGTCCACCCTTACCTAATGTTGAACATGCCCCTTATGTTTGGGGTATCGGACCCCGAAGCCCCATCTCCCCAAGATTGCTTTGGGGTTCGTCGATTCTAAACCTCAAAAGAGATGATCCTTCTAACCAATAGCTACGTAAATAGCATACAAAACACACTCAAACGGAGATTAAAATGAAAGCCACTACTTTAAATATCCACCAAGGTACAATTCAAGATGTTAGATTTATAAGTGCGCCAGCCACACTATCCCTGCTAGAGATAACAAGCGCTCGTATCTACAACTTCTTTGATCAACCGAGCCAATCGCTCGCCGACACTTGGGAAAAGACTCGAAAATCAGAGCGCATTTAATCTACCTTACTTCGCTGACTTCAATGCTTTAGCGATAGCGATAGCGATAGCGATAGCAATAGCGATAGCAATAGCGATAGCAATAGCGATAGCAATAGCGATAGCGATAGCCTTATCCATTTCAATGCCAATATATTTTTGAACACTCCGTTCGCCCATTCCATAGAAATCGAACCGTGGTTGATAGGTAACGGTGTTCTCGTATGCGACTAACAGCAAGGACGAGCTGGACAGCATCCAAGCGCCGTGAAATTGACTTGCCACTTTTCACGGTCCGATCGCCATTTAATATTTATATATTTATGTGAGTTAAATTATTTCATTGAACGCTCCATTTTAAGGAGTTGTTCGAAAAAAACATCTAGCAATCTATATCAACTTTTAGCCTAATCAGGACTAATGTTGACCCTTGGCGTTTTAGTGCTGAATACACCGTGGGTGTCATTCCACAAATCTATTCTGCACCAATGTCGATTTTCACTTAATTTTATGGATGTTTTGTCGCGCCCGATCCCGTTTGGGAGACCCTATAACCCACTGATTTGTGGGGTATGAAGGGATGGTGGGCGATGACAAGCTCGAACTGCCGACATCCACGGTGTAAACGACGAATCTGGAGATTATTTGGTTTCATCTGTACACCTTGCTGACCAATAAAAACCGTTGGAATACCGCGATTCTACTCCTATCTAAGACTCTACGTCAACCCTTAACTGACTACATGAATCAACACTTTGATTAGTTTATTCTGCAACAAGAATGCAGCGAACCGTGGATGTCATTTTACAAGATTCAACAGTTAGCTATCATTGTGCAAAAGATAGAGAGGTATGAATTTTGATCTACTTCTTGTATAGTTTTAACTCAACTTAAACTTAAACTGGCAACCATTTTTAACGTTGGAGGATGGCATGAGTATAGGAAGTTTTTTTTGTAAAATTGGGATACATAATGGAGAACCCTTCGAGGCAATCACTCCTAGCGACGACACCGCAGAAAATAATAATATCATTGAAAAAGAACAAAATCTAAAATGTGTACGTTGTGGTAAAGTCTACCTTGAAAACCTAGGGGATGCATATATTGCTCCCTTTAGCTAATACCTACTAACAACCAACTACTAAGATTCGTAGTTAGTTATTACCTAATGGCTATTAGTTTGGGATGATTTGCTTACGGATGTAAGGCTTAGGATCGCTACTCTTTAAGAGTGCTTGTAACTTTAAGGACGTAATTGGGAACAGTCCCTGCGCCTAGCGGAGTATTATAGTGTTGCTTCCAGAACTTCCCCTGCCCCTCGACATCACCCACTTCAGGCAATGGGTCTGGTTTTCGATAATAGCATAGTCTACAAGCCGCAGCTCCATCAGGCTGCTCATCATCTCAGGACGGTAGTTTAAATGGTTCGCGTAGAGGTCTTCATGGGTGGCAGACTCAACTTGCCATAGCCCTAATGCGGGGCCATCACCGTGCTGCTTTAAATAGGTGAGATTACTCTCAACGATTGCCTTGCCGAGTACTAATTCACCCGTTGCTTCCGACCACATACCCATCTTGTTGAGGGCTGGGTAGCTCACTTGAGTTTGCATCGAGGTGACATTTAGAATCGTAGTCTTCCCCGTCGCAGCAGTAGGCTATTCCTGAACCTTGGCATCTTGGGCATTGTACTTTCTGATAATTGGGTAATAAATTTTTTGGAAAAATGCCGTTATCATGGTGCGGCCCCGTATCGATCCGCATCTGGATCATTCCTTGGTGACAATCTGGGCAAATCATCGTCAAACTCTCCCTGCATTAGTTTCGAAGCTTTAACACTGAGTTTGTAAAGCTCGGTATCCAATTGTTGGCCTACCTTGCCCCTGCCAGTGATGAAGAACTCAATTGATTGCCCGGTATACGGGTCAAAGCTTACTGAAAAGTAAAAATTGTCCGTGCGCGTATTAATACAAGGTCTTCTATTAGGTAGTTCCATTATTTTTTCCATTTATCCGCCACCTTCTTGGCACTACATCCAGCCACGTAGCCACCTACTCCAACCATTACGATATTTAAAAGAGAGTCTTGAACACTCTCAGGGATATTCTCGGCTGTGAAGCCAAACCAGTGAGCTACCACGAGACCTGCGAAGGTGACCATCAGCATTGGTCGCCAGTTGCGTTGCAGTCATGAGACATGAGCCTTGAGCTTCGGCTAGACCAATCTTCACCTGAGCTTCTAGCTCCGCGCCTTTACTTTCCAATAACTGCTTTTGGATTTGGAACTTCAGCTTATTGCTTCTTCTTTGTCTTCAACAACGTCGTCAACAATATCGAGAACTTTGCCCCCAATAGTTCCAATTAAATTCCAGATCATGGAATGTCCTTAGATTAAGTTTAAGAATGGGTTAGCAATGATAAATTGGCATAAAAATATATAAAATGGTGGAAAAAAAATTAAATATTTCAGATTATGGGTTACTTTGAATACCTTTTATTAACGGATTAATTATTGGTCTGTTAATTTATCATTTTTTAATTAATTGATATGAATGAGGGACGTTCTTTAGATTAAGGCGTCTCACCGTTCCAGCGACCACCGCTCCCCAAGATCATAGGCAGCAGCTTTGGCTGGCTATCTAGGATGGCTCCACAACCAATTATAGGCCGCTTGAGAGTGTTTTGCCCGCCAAAAATAATTCCATAAACCGTGTAAGATTAGCACATCCCTTTTCGATGATAACCAGTCCCTTGTAGATACAGGTTGTAACCGAACGTAAGCCTTCGAATAACTTATCCATTATATTCACAGCTTCGGTTGAGAAGCCGTCCTCTGATTTTCTGTGACTAGAAGCTAACCGACATCGCGAATAACCCGCAATGGATCGGCTCGGAAGTGCCTTTTGATTCCCCAGCAGGTTAGTCTAATTATTGAGTTACTGCGTATTGAACTAGCAACTACTTATCTCCTAAGTAGTAGAAATGGGTTCCCTGAAGCTAGATTATTCCTGTAGTCAAAGCTTTGGGGTTCTTTTTAACTACCAGTAGCTTGATCTAATTAAAGAGCGACCTCGTATATATTGCTCAACATTGGTCTCCCCTTAACTAATGTTGAACCTGCTCCTCCAGTTTGGGGGACCGAACCCTGAAGCCCTCCCCTAGGTTTGCTTTGGGGTTCGTGTATTTTAAACCTCACACATACGCATAGCTGCACTGTTAACATTTCACTGGTGCCAATTTCTAAAGGGCCTACAAGACAATTAACTTTACTTAATTAGGAATTCACTATGAACGCTAGAACTTTAAATACTATCCAAGGAACCATTCAAGACGTTAGATTTATGGCTGAACCAGTAGCTACTAAAGCAGCTAACGCCAACGATTCAACCAAACTAACTCTATCCAATCGCGTCTATAATTTTTTTGATGCATGGACTGAAAAATCCTATAACGCATGGGTAAAATCTGGAAAGCCAAATAATTTCTAATCAGTACAATTTATTAGGGCCCTAAAATGAAATATACTATTAATACTAAACAGAAGGTTCTTGTGACAGGCGCTACAGGATTTGTAGCTGGCTGGATAATAAAGCAATTAGTAGAAGCAGGGGTATGTGTCCATGCTGCCGTGCGTGATCCTGACAGTGAAGCAAAAGTAACGCACCTAAAACAGTTATCTCAAAAGGGTCCAGGTTCTGTAGTACTCTTCAAAGCTGACCTTACTGAAGCTGGTAGTTACAACAAAGCAATGAAGGGGTGTGCCACTGTATTCCATACCGCATCACCGTTTATATTGAAGTTCAATGATGCTAAGAAAGATTTAATCGAGCCAGCACTTACTGGTACTGAAAATGTGCTTTCAAGTGTAAACGCTACTACATCTGTAAAGCGGGTGGTTTTGACCAGTTCAGTCGTAGCTATCTATGGCGATACAATTGAATGTGTGAGCACTCCAAGCGGCAAATTCAATGAAGATAATTGGAACACCACATCATCTGCAACACACCAACCTTATTCTTACTCAAAGACCCTAGCTGAACGTACAGCGTGGAAGATCGCAAAAGATCAAGATAGATGGACTTTGGTCGTTATAAACCCTGCACTTGTAATTGGACCGACTCTTTCGGGTAAGTCTACGTCTGGAACTCATGACATAGTTCGCCAATTGGGCGACGGTACAATGAAAGCTGGTGCCCCACCTTTTACGCTTGGGGTAGTGGATGTAAGAGATGTTGCCGATGCGCATATTCGTGCGGCCTACATTAAGACAGCTGTAGGGCGACACCTGATTTTTAATGAAGCCCAATCACTACTCGGATTAGCCAATTTACTAAAAGAAAAATATGGGGCGGCGTATCCACTCCCCAGTAAAGAGTTACCAAAGTGGCTATTATGGCTGGTTGGCCCAATCGTTGACAAAACCTTTTCTCGTAAAGTGATATCGCTGAATATGGGCCAAAAATGGGTTGGTGATAACTCCAAGAGTATTGAGAAGCTTGGTATTAATTATAGCTCATTAAAAGCATCGGCCGAAGGTATGTTTCAGCAGATGATTGATCAGGGTGAGTTTCATAAGAAATAGAATTTAATTCCAACTACATACAAGATTCAACAGTTAGCTATTGTTATCAATTTGATTGGGATGGATTGCTTAGGGATGTAAGGCTTAGGATCGCGCTTCTTTGAGAGTACTTAACACCCTACCGCTTGATCTTATCGCCTATTAGGGTTTAAGCTGAAAAAAAAGCTAGGCAACCGGAGCTACCTAGCAAGTTTAACAGGGAGGTTTCACGTCTGGGAGACGTTGGATCTCAAAAGACCCAAGCAACGCGAGGTTGCTGTTCGATTATATAGAATTATTCGGCTTGGTTGACTAATGCTGATTCAACAACTCGCTTATGCAATCAACGCATAACTAAGGAACATAATATGTACTTCAAATGGGGCTTAATAATTTGTGCGGCGATACTAGTCTTCATTGGTTTGAGGATGCATTATGATCCGGAACTTTTTACCACACGCGAGTTCCCTCTCGCTTTGGGTAGTGCTTTTGAAGTGGCGGTTACTATGCGTTATCTCCTCGCATCATTCATTATTGCTCTGGCCTCGATAGCCTTTTTTTCCTCAAATATAAAGGATGCAGTATCACAACGATCAATTCTTAACGGGTGTATTCTAGCATTTGGAATTATGTGTATAACTCTTGGAACACTGACATTTATGCAAATGGCCGAACTGCGGGGTGGAAGTATATTGTTTGGGGTCCTCAGTATCATTTGTTTATTTAATCGACTAACCATTAAAAAATCTGATTAACCTTGAAGATATACTTTGTAACCGTTCCTTGGCCTAGCGGCGTGTTATAGTGCTTCTTCCAAAAAGCCCCTTGAGCTTCGACGTCCCCCGCTTCAGGCAGTGGATCGGGCTTGCGGTAATAGCATAGTCTGAAAACCGCAGCTCCATTAGGCTGCTCATCATCTCAGGGCGGTAGTTCAAATAATTCGCGTAGAGGTCTTCATGGGTTGCTGGCTCGACTTGCCATAGCCCAAGGGCTGGACCTTCACCATGCTGCTTTAAATAGGTGAGATTACTCTCAACGATTGCCGTGCCGAGTACCAGCTCACCCGCTACTTCCGACCACATACCCATCTTGTTGAGGGCTGGGTAGATCACCTGAGTTTGCATCGAGGTGCCACTTAGCATCGTAATCTTCCCCGTCGCAGCAATAAGCTATTCCCGATCCTTGGCATCTGGGACATGGTATGGGCCTATTGCCTTGGGACGGTATCAGAACCATCCCCTTGTGGCAGTTTGGACAAATCATCGCCGAACTATCCTTGCATCAGCTTTGATGTTTTCACACTCAACTTCCAAAGCTCATCATCGAGTTGCTGACCTACTTTGCCACGACCCGTAATGAAGAACTCCATTGGAAGTCCAGTATCTGGTTGAAAACTTACTGAAAAGTGAAAATTGTCCGTGCGCGTATTAATACAAGGTCGTCGATTAGGTTATTCCATTATTTTTTTCAATTATCCGCCACCTTTTCAGCACTACGCGGTGCGACGTAGCCACCTACTCCAACCATTACGATGTTTAAAAGTGAATTTTGTACACTCTCAGGGATATTCTCTGCTGTGAACCCAAACCAATGCGCGACGACTAAAACCTGCGAAGGTGTCCATCAGCATTGTTTTCCAATTACGCTGGAGCCTTGAGCCTTGAGCTTCTACTAGTACAATCTTGGCCTGAGCTTCTAGCTCCGTGCCTTTGCTTTCCAATAACTGCTTTTGGATTTGAAACTTGAGCTTGTTAGCTTCATCCTTGTCTTCAACAACGTCATCGACAATATCGAGAACTTTGCCCCCGATGGTTCCAATTAGATTCCAGATCATGTAATGTCCTTAGATTAGTTTAAAGTGGGGGACAAGTTAGTTGCGGTATTCCAAACCTAAAGGCAGTGGAATGTTCAAAATGTCAGAAAAAGCGGATAGATATGTTGGTTTAGTTTTCTGGCTGCTCGTAATCTTATGGTTTTGGTTCTTTAACCATAATTATGAGAGCTTTCTTTACTCAATCGAACAACCCTTAACGCTTGCTGACAGGAATAGTCTCGTCGTCCAGTTCTTTGAACCCCTTCTTAAAGGCGTTTTTCGTACACCTTTGCAATATGCACAGATGATTTGGTGGATTTCAGTAATTACTGCGATGTACTCTGGATGGAAGTTTAGGCATATCCCCATGAAGGTGATCCATAGAATGGCTAAAACATTTGATAAATACGTTTAAGGCGTCTCACCGTTCCAGCGACCACCGCTCCCCAAGATCATAGGCAGTAACTTTGGATGGCCATCTAGGATGGCTCCACAACCAATTATAAGCCGCTTGAGAGTGTTTTTGCACACCAAGAACCCAGAAACCGTGTAAGATTAGCACTTCCTTTTTCAATGATAACCAGCCCCTCGTAGATACGGGTTGTAATCGAGCGTATGCCTTCGAATAACTTATCCATTATATCCACAGCTTCGGTTGAGAAGCCGTCCTCTGATTTTCTGTGACTAGAAGCGAACCGACATCGCGAATAACCCGCAATAGATCGCCTCGGAAGTACCTTTTGATTCCTCGGTAAGAGATGATCCATTCATCCAGTAAAAGCGTAATAAGTACACAAAACGCATTCAAATGGAGATTAGGATGAAAGCCACTACTTTAAATATTCGCCAAGGTACAATTCAAGACGTTAGATTTATGAGTGCGCCAACCACGCCATCCCTGTTAGAGACAACAAGCGCTCGCATTTACGACTTCTTTGATCAAACGAGCCAATCGCTGGCCGACACTTGGGAAAAGACCCGCAAATCAGAGAGCGTGTAATCTACCTTACTTCGCTGACCTTATCGCTCTAAGGGATTTCAATACAATGTCACCGCAGAACACAACTCTTTGTTGCATGCTTTCAGTACTTGGTCTGGCATTATGCACGACCTATTCCGACGAAGCGAAGGCGCAGAACACACAGACACAGGCAACGTATGCAGTTGTTGAGCCACCCGAATGCACCAATGACAAAGGCGAAAATATCCGTTTCATTGACAGCAATAAAGGACGCGCTGGCATGGCAACTGGCATGGCCATCAGGGACCAAAATGGCAAACCAGTTGTCATTAGAAGTAATTATGCTAACACTCCACCAGAGTTCCAGAGTTTCATAGATCGGCATGAGTGCGCCCATCATCAAACCGGCGATGTAGACCGTCCGCATCCACCACGCAACAGTTCTGCGCATCTTATGAATGAAAGCATTAGCGATTGCGTTGCGATCTTGCGAATACGCGATGAAGAGGGCTATGACCGCGCAGGGTTTCTCAAAGTAGCCACCGCCTTGCGTAATGAAATGGCAAAGATTGGTTTTCCCGAAATTAGCATCAGCAGCCGAATTAGTAATATCGATAATTGTTATACCGAGTACGGTTCGCCTCAGGATTTTATCGATGGGGTACTGAAGCAACGTGGTCTAATCTAGTCCGACAAGGGCATGGTAAAGTAAACTCACCATCCGCCTAGAAATCAATCAGTTTAAGTTGCT
>CAJQSN010000060.1 GCA_905614355.1 uncultured Rhodospirillales bacterium
AGATATAGGCGGCAAAGGCTCTGCCAAAATTTGACTGCTGCCAGCTCTTGAGCGTGCTATAATAATCATTTTTTCTAATTCTGGAGCGTCACAAAGGCCCAAGTAAACGGGGCTTTGTGGTTTGATGGTTGAAGAATTTCGGTGTGTTTTATCGCGAATTGCATTTATGGTAGGTTTAGTTGTGCCTATTAAGCGACCAATTTGTGCATCACTCAATTCTGGGTAACTACGGAGCAACCATGAAATGGCATCTGGACGATCTTGTCGTTTTGAAATTGGAGTATAGCGCGCGCCTTTTTGGCGTATTTTTGGGAGTGGAATGGATGGTTTTGCCATGTCCATCCGACTTGTAGTATTAGATTCGCACCGAGTGATTTCTTCTTTGTTTAGTTGACCATTCGCAGTAGGGTCTAGACCTTGCATGCCCTGAGCAACTTCTCCATCAGCAATTGCCTGAACTTCGAGAATATGCAAGTTGCAGTAATCTGAAATTTGATCAAAGGTAAGTGCTGTATTTTCAACTAGCCAGACGGCTGTTGCCTTAGGCATGAGTGGCTGAGCCATCTTCCAATTCCTTGCGTTTATAGTAAATGAGGTATCTGGGATAACAATAATTATATTAATTAACTAATATAGGCCTGTGATAGAGTTCCGTCAAACCACGTTAGCTAAAAATTTGCAAAAGCCTACTTATAAATGTTATTCAAGGTGATTCTAAAATAGAGACATTGAATTTAATTGATAAAATATTCTAGGATTTTACTTGTGGATACTGAAGAGGATAAACCTAAAACAAAAGAAATTGATACTATGAATCTTGAAGTTATGTCAATTAATGCGCTTGTTGCTTATTTAGTTGATCTCCAGTCTGAGATTGACCGTGTTGAAACTGAAATCAGTTTTAAGAAAAAAGCTAGACAAGGAGCAGAAAGTCTTTTTCGATAGTGTATAGCATTGCTAGTTTTTGTTTTAAAATAAATCAGTTCTGATTAAATAAATTTTTGCACTAAGCGAGCTTAATAGGAGGGCCTCTTATTTGGGGTTACTAAGTCGGGCACCCTAGTTTTTTTTACTGTCGATCACCTACTGTCCTATAAACCGATTTTTATTTAAGCGATAAATTTCTTAATTGCAATTAACTTTTGAGCCCAAGATTTTCAAAGCGCTTATTAAATTTTGCAACTTGCCCGCCGCTATCTACCAATCTGTGTTCCCCCGTCCAAGCAGGGTGAGATTTTGGGTCAATATCAAGTTTCATTGTATCTCCAGCAGCGCCCCAAGTAGAACGCGTAGTGTAGGTGGAGCCGTCTGTCATGGCGACTGTGATTTCATGATATTCAGGATGGATATCTTTTTTCATTTTCATCTCCGATAAAACTGGAACTTTCTATAAAGTAGCCCTGCTCTTGGTGCAAGCGTGAAACATAGATTATTCAAAATTTTAATTTTTCAATTTACTTTCTTTTGTGTTCTTCGGAAAGTTTAGAGCCAATACCAAGACCATTAATGTTAGGAATGCGCCTATGTAAAATGGCCAGTTTTTACCAATAAATGCAAATAGATAACCGGAAATTATCGGTCCAAGCGCACGGGCTAATGTTGAAGCTGACCTACCAATCCCTAGAATACTACCTTGTTGTTCATCAGGAACATTCAACGACAGTAGTGTGTTAAGTGCTGGTGATGAGATGCTGAAACCATATGCAATTATAACTAAGGTGAGGAGTAAAGTAGGTACATTATTCGTAAAGGGCAATACAGCAAGCCCAATGCCAAGTGCTAGGAACCCGTGCTTTACCATACCTACTTCACCTAATTTCCGTGATAGAAAGCCAATCATGGTGCCTTGGATAATAGCACTGATGGTTCCTATAAAAGCAAATATGTATCCATTTTGTGCAACACCCCAGCCGAATGAACGTTCAGACCAAAGTGCGAAGGTCGCTTCTAGACCAGCAAAGGCTAAAATGGATACAAATGTTAAAGCTATTGTAAGGCGGATAGTGGGTTGGTTCATTGCACCTTTGAATACTAACCATCGCTCACCAGCAGACTGATTTTTAATTTTTAATTTCAGTTTATTGGATAATGTTTCTTTTAGTATGAAAAAGGCGGTTGCCAAAGCGACGCCAGAGAAACCAGCTGCGACTAATGATGGCAAGGCATAATTAGTTGTTGCGGGGTCGCTACCGGCTAACAAACCACCTATGGCAGGGCCTGCTATAAAACCAAGGCCGAAAGCCGCCCCAATGAGCCCCATGCCTTTAGATCTGTTTTCTTTAGTCGTAATATCAGACATACAGGCAAATGCTGCTGAAATACTTCCTGCTGCAACTCCAGCTAAGCCTCGTGCCCAATAAAGCGCTTGTAGATCTGCTGCCAGAGAGAGCCAAACGTACGCAATTACTGTTCCTGCAAGACTTAATAAAAGTACAGGTCGGCGACCATAACGGTCACTGTAACGCCCCCATATAGGCGCTGTAACAAACTGGGTTAAAGAATAGATTGCCAT
>CAJQSN010000061.1 GCA_905614355.1 uncultured Rhodospirillales bacterium
AGACCTCCTAATTAAATGTATAATTTATTTAATTTGATCGGTTAATATATGATCGTTTCACTCATTGGTTTTGGCATCCTTATGCTTGTCGCTTTTTTCGGGTTTCCGCTTGGATTTAGTATGTTGGTTGTTGGCGGAATTGGTTTTGCCATTCTTAGAGGCTGGGAACCTGCGCTGGAAATGGTAAGCCAACAAATGCTAGATATTACGCTTAATACAAATTTTGCTGTCTTACCAATGTTTCTCTTAATGGGTGCTTTTGTATATCGGGCTGCCTTATCTGACGACTTGTATGAGGCAGCAGACGCCTGGCTTGGGCATTTCCGGGGAGGGCTCGCCATGGCAACAATTGCGGCGTGTGGAGGTTTCGCGGCAGTATCAGGCAGCTCAATCGCGACAGCAGCAACAATGGCTAAAGTAGCCATACCATCTATGCGAAAATACAATTATGCAGACAGCCTTGCCGCCGGTACAGTCGCTGCGGGCGGTACTTTGGGAATACTAATCCCGCCCAGTGCGGCTTTAATTATATATGGTATTCTTACTGAGGAAGATATCGCTGCGTTATTCACTGCAGGCATAGTTCCCGGCATCATTACTATTTTAGCCTATATTGGCGTGGTCATGATTGTCACTAAAATATGGCCCCATGCAGGCCCAAGAGGCGATAAATCCTCCTGGTCTGTCCGCTGGAAAACACTTTATAGAATTTGGGGCGTTGTTCTGCTCTTTTTTCTAATATTAGGCGGTATTTCTTTTGGCGTATTTACCCCCAATGAGGCCGGTGGAATCGGTGCAATTGGAGCATTGCTCTTTGCAATTCTACGCCAGAAAATGACTTGGGTTATATTTTTTGAGTCTTTGGTAGAGGCCGGGCAAACAACCGCAATGGTTTTTATGATTGCGATCGGAGCATTAGTACTGAATAATTTTGTGACGTTAGCAGGCCTGTCAGCAGCCGTGGTTGATTGGATTGACACGCTTAATTTTACGCCGATTATTATCATATTTATTATTATGGGATTTTATATATTGCTGGGAACTATAATTGAAGGCTTAGCCATGATTTTTCTAACAGTACCCATATTTGTACCTGTGGTTGAGGCCTTGGGCTTTGATCTGATTTGGTTTGGTATTGTGCTCGTCATGGTGGTTGAAATTAGCTTGATAACTCCACCAATTGGCCTCAATGTATTTATTATGAAATCAATGTTACCTGATGTGCCTTTGCAACAAATTTTCAAAGGAATTGTACCATTCTTTTTAGCCGACCTGGTACGTTTAGCTATTGTCATTTTAGTCCCTTCTGTTGTGTTATGGTTACCAAATTTATTGTATGGATCTGGATAACACGTTAAATTAAAAAACATCTTTATTGTTAGACCCACTTCTTTATTAAGTACAAACAATCTTAACGAGTTTATGCTTAAATTAATTTTCCTATTACCTCTAAAACTCCCAGGTGACAAATGGCATTGTGGATTATTTCCTATCACATCGATTTTAAGATGGATGATGGGACAAAAATTACTAGAAAAGATATGAGGACTATCGAAGATGAAAAAATGGATACTGAAGACAAGGCCAAGGCGTGGTTATCTGATCGATATAGAAACTCCAGTGATCCAATGGTGAATATGAACGGTCTTCTAGCTGGGATCGAAAATGAAAACCTGGTAATTGACGAAGTTATTTTGCATGAATTTAATTTAGAGAATTAGTGATAATAATTATCAAGTATAGGCCCTATCTTTGAAAAAATTTATACCGGACAATCTACCACAACCAAACTCACCTGAGGCGCGTGACACTGCTTCCCTGATCCATCCTCTTACTAATCTTAAGACCCACCTAGAGAAGGGACCCCTTGTAATAGAGGAAGGTCAAGGTGTTTGGGTTACTGATGTTCACGGGAAAAAATATATCGAAGGTATGTCTGGTCTTTGGTGCCTCTCCCTCGGCTATGGCCAGGAAAGACTGGTTAAAGCTGCTACCGATCAGATGACACGCCTACCTTATTATCATCTAACAAATCACAAAAGCCATCAACCGGCAATCGATTTGGCTGAAAAGCTACTAGAAATAGCACCCGTACCAATGTCGAAGGTCTGGTTTTCTAACTCAGGATCAGAAGGTAATGATAGCGCAGTCAGGATCGTCTGGTACTACTGGCATGCCAAGGGAAAACCAGAAAAACGCAAAATTATCTCACATCAACGGGCTTATCACGGCAACACTATTGCCTCAGCTAGCCTGTCAGGGATGTACTATAACCAAGCGTCTTTTGGCCTTCCCCTAGATGGGTTTCTGCACGTGACGCCACCCCACCACTACCGCTATTCAAATCCTGGTGAGAACGAACAGGATTTTGCGAGCCGCCTGGCCGATGAACTCGACAAACTGATATTTTCTGAAGGCCCGGAGACAGTTGGTGCATTCTTCACAGAGCCTATAATGGGATCAGGTGGCGTAATTGTTCCTCCACCAACCTATTATGAGAAAGTCCAGACTGTTTTAGAAAAGCATGAGATCTTATTAATAGCGGACGAAGTGATAACCGCATTTGGCCGTACCGGAAACATGTTTGGCACAACCACAATGGGTCTCAACCCAGATATGTTGGTCTGTGCGAAGGGCCTGTCCAGCGCCTACATCCCAATTTCAGCTTTGATGGTGAACGCGCGCGTCTTTGACGTTATTTCAGAGGAAAGTGACCGAATAGGTGTATTTGGCCTAAGTTTCACCTATTCAGGTCACCCTGTTTCAGCGGCAGTCGCCCGAGAAACTTTGCGCATCTATGAAGATGAAAATATTATAGACCATGTCCGAATGATGGAACCTCATTTCCTCGGTGGTTTAAACAAGCTTCTGGATCATCCACTTGTCGGCGAAGTACGCGGCAAAGGACTGGTAGCAGGCGTCGAGCTGGTTAACAACAAAACTACCGGCGAAGCCTTCGACCCAGTGCATAACGTCGGGCCATTTTGCGTTGAATGCGCGGAAGCTCATGGATTAATTGTGCGTGCTATTGGCGACACAATATCTTTCTGTCCTCCACTAGTCATTAATGAATCAGAAATCGAGGAATTAATTCTTAGGTTTCAACTCGCGTTGGATGACACACTTAACATGGTACAAAACAAGTTATGGTTTCAACACGCTAGAAAAGATTAGGACATAAAACCCAAAAATATTTCCCTATTATCTAGTGCCAAAACCTGTCGATCGTTGACATTTACAATATATTAGACCAAGACAATGACCTTTTAACGTCTGGAATTTGAAATAATGTTTATCGTGGCTTATTTAATGTCGGGAATGTTTATTATTGCAGGTACAATTTTTTGTTTGCGCTCGTTACTGCTACGATCCACGGCACCTCTCGCTCTAGGACTGCCATCTTATTTCTTTGGAACTGCCATATACCTTCTCATTCAAATTGCCACAAAGTAATCATCCAGAGGATTATTAAAAAATATAGATTTTGTGAATAATATTTTATATGAATGTGAACTATAGAAGTTTAGCTGGATGTCCCACTTCCTAGCTTTTA
>CAJQSN010000062.1 GCA_905614355.1 uncultured Rhodospirillales bacterium
GATGCCATGCCGCCACTATTTTCTGGTCTCCGTATTGGATCAACACTGGCAATTATTGGGGTTGCCGTTGGCGAGATGGTTGGCGGTAGTGAGGGGCTTGGTGCGCTTTTGGTTTTTGCCGAAGGATCTGGTAATACCGCTTTGGCTTTCGTTGCAATCATCATGCTGACCGTGGTTGGTATTATTGTCTATGGCGGTGTCGTGCTAATGGAAAAACGCGTGCTGCATTATCTACCACGCAGTCAATATAATGCTATTTGAGGATTAAGAAGGTGCCCGATGGAATGAATAACGTTACGCCAAAGATGGTGGATGATCGGCTCAATAAGGGCTTGCTGAATATGTGGCATCCCGTATTACCTAGTTGGGGTTTGCATGGCGACCCTATTGGCATAACGCGGCTTTCTGAAAATATAGCGCTGTGGCGTGATAATGAGGGGCACGCGCATGCTATTGAAGATCGATGTCCTCACCGTGGTGCACGTCTATCATTAGGCTGGAACTTAGGTGAAAATTTGGCTTGTTGGTACCACGGCATTGAACTAGATGGTGATGGTGTTGTCTCCAAAGTGCCGGCGACAAATAACTGTCCCATGGAAGGAACAAAGAAGACCCGGAGTTATCCTGTTCAGGAAATTCAAGGGGCAATTTTTTTATATTTTGGTGACAAAACTCAAGCAAATCCTTGTGACCTGAATTTTCCCGATGAATTAGTTGGCAATGAGTATAGTAATTTCCTCTGCACCGCGATGTGGAACTGCAATTATCGCTATGCGATCGATAATGTCATGGACCCGATGCATGGCGCCTATCTTCATGCTACTTCTCATTCAATGGCGTTTGGCGATAAAGAAGCCGAAATGCAAATTGTTGATACTGATGATGGTTTGATTTTCGAAAAAGTTGGTCAGCGCGATGTTAATTTTGACTGGGTCGAAATCGCCGAAACTGGTGCTCTTTGGATGCGCCTGTCGATACCCTATCGTAAAAATGCTGGACCCGGCGGAAGTTTTTATATTGTCGGATTTGCCACGCCCGTTGATGAAGGCCACTGCCAGGTATTTTTCTGGCGCACGCGGAAAGTAGATGGTTGGAAGAAAGATGTTTGGCGATTCATGTATCGCAATCGATTAGAAAAACTTCACTGGGACGTGCTAGAACAAGATCGCGTTGTTTTGCAAGATATGGCGGATGATGCGCGTGATCATGAATTGTTGTATGATCACGATTTGGGCCTTGCAAAAGTGCGGCGCTTGCTAAGAAAAAAGGTCGAATATCAGCTTAAATTTTCAAAGGTTGCTAAGTAATTTTATGGCTCCAACGATCTCCCTTGATAGTAAACGAATCCTCATTACCGGCGGCGCACGTGGACTTGGACAAAATTTTGCTGAGGCAGCTATTGCGGCTGGTGCGCAAATTGTCATTGCAGATATTTTGGAAGATGTTGGCCGAAAGGCGGCCCAGGAAATGGGTGCTCTATTTGTTGGCGTGGATTTGGCCAAACCAGAAGCTATCGAAAATTGCGTAAAAAAGGCTGTCGATAAATTAGGTGGATTAGATGGTCTCGTGAATTGTGGTGCGATTGCGACTGGGATTGGTGGTCCCTCGATGATGGAAACCGATATTGAAGTCTGGGACAAAGTCATGGATGTTAATGTACGTGGTACTTGGTTGATGAGCAAAGCCGCTGTGCCACACTTGATGGCAAATGAGGCAAGTAAGATTGTTAATGTTGCGTCTGATACGGCACTTTGGGGCGCGCCTAAATTAATCTCCTATGTTGCTAGCAAGGGTGCTATTATTTCAATGACACGCTCAATGTCCCGGGAACTTGGCCCGGAAGGTATTGCCGTTAATTGTATAGCACCAGGTCTCACTTTAGTGGAGGCTACCGAATATGTTCCCGAAGACCGGAAAAACCAATATATCGAGGGCCGCTCTATTCAACGTGAACAAATGCCTGAAGATGTGACAGGAACTGTTTTATTTTTATTGTCTGATGCCGCTGATTTTTTGACGGGCCAATGCCTGCCAATTAATGGTGGCTTTGTTATGAATTAATTATAGGAACTATTATAAGGAGATAAAAATGCCTGATGCATCCGAATTCCAAAGAGAAAAAATTGAGACTTATGAACGCCCCGAAGGTGCGTCGCTTGGTGATTGGATCGAGAGCCGTGTCGCGAGATATGAGACCCGCACGCTCGATTGGGATGCTCTAAAATTCCAGGCTGATTTTGATCCCAAATATAAGCGTGCTCAAATGCGCTATATGGGAACGGGTGGTGCCGGCATTAAAAAAGATGACAATTCTGTACCATCTGAACACTTTACGTTTTCAACAATGATTTTGCCGGCAGGTTGCGAAGGGCCGTCACATATTCATATTGATGTTGAAGAAGTTTTTTTTATGCTACGTGGAAAAATTCGCCTTTTTATGGATATTAATGGCGAACACTATGAAACTTTCTTGGGCGAACGGGATTTAATATCCGTGCCTCCTGGCGTTTTTCGTGGTCTGGAAAATATTGGCCAAGAAGAGGCTGCGATGGTGGTGATGCTGGGCTCAACTAAGCCGATTACACCGACTTATCCGCCGGATCATCCAGTTTCAAAAATTAAGAGGTGAGGCCAGCCTAAGCTAATGGATACGCTAACCACTATAAACAACTGGGTTGACGAAAAATTTCCGCTGCATCGCATTAAGGTGAAGAGCCGGACTTTTTCCTATCGTACCTCTGGTATTGCCGAGGGGCCAGTGATTGTGCTGTTGCATGGGATCGGTTCAGCCTCTGGGTCATGGGCGTATCAGCTGGAAAATTTTTCAAATCACTACCTAGTTATTGCTTGGGATGCGCCGGGCTATGGTGGGTCAAGTATTTTGGCTGATAAGGTGCCAAAATCTAGTGATTATGCTGCTGCGTTAGTTGAGTTTTTAGGAGGCTTGAATTTACAGCCAGATATTCTGGTTGGGCATTCGTTGGGTGCATTAATGGCAGGAGCTTATGCAGCAAACGGTGGACCAATTGGTACCGCATTGGTTTTGGCTGATCCTGCTAATGGTTATGGTGCGGCAGATCAGTCGGTGCGAAATGAAAAGCTTGCGGTGCGACTAGCCAATATGGAAAAGCTTGGGCCTCGAGGTTTAGCAGTTTCGCGGGCTTCGGCACTATTATCGTCAACCGCCTCTGATGAAGCATTGGCGATGGTGCGTTGGAATATGAGCAAACTGCGAGTTGATGGGCACGCGCAAGCAGCTCATATGTTAAGCGGTGCCAATTTAATTTCTGATGCAAATAAATATGATGGGCCCACGTTGGTGATGTGCGGCGGCGAAGATACTGTCACCCCAGAAGAAGGCTGCCGGAGAGTGGCACGAGCTTTTTTAAAGGCGCATTACCAAACGCTGCAGGGCGTTGGCCATGCGTCTTATGTAGAGGATCCTGCTCAATTTGACCAAGCAATCTTAAATTTTGTGGAGGGTTGTCATGCCTGATTCTGGGCCTAATGCAACAAAGCTAATAGAACAGAAAGAAACTGCACAGAAGTATATCGTACCGGGCTTGCAACGCGGATTGGAAATTCTGCGCGTATTCAGTCGTGACCGCACTGAAATTGGGGCGCCTGAAATCGCAAAAAAACTTGGTATCCCTCGCTCAACGGTTTTCAGGTTAGTACAAACACTGGAATATATGGGATTTTTGGAGAAGGTGAAGAACTCGACTGATTTTCGGCTCGGCGTTGGAGTTCTCTCTTTAGGGTTTGAATTTTTGGCGTCGCTGGAAGTTACAGAACTTGCGCGTCCGGTACTTGAACAACTCCGTGACGATACTGGCTACTCTGCTCATTTGGTTATTCGGAATGGCTGGGATGTGGTATTTGTTGTCAAAGCGGCGGCAAAAACAACCTTTGCTAGTTCGGTCAATATTGGCACGCGATTGCCTGCCCACGGCACTATCCTTGGACGCATGTTATTGGCTGATTTATCGGAGGCGGAATTAAAACAGGTTTATCCTACTGGCAAGTTATCAAAATTTTCCGATCAAACACCAACAACTTTGGTTGACCTTACACAAGTTTTGGATGAAGACCGTGCCCGTGGCTACGCCATCAGTGAAGCCTATTTTGAAAATGGTATTGGCTCTGTTGCAGTCCCCGTCCGAGATGGCACTACTCGGGTTGTCGCAACGATCAACGTGACCTATCAAGACGGTACCGTTGATCGCGCTGATGTCAAAGGAAAAATACTAACTCGCGTATTGCAGGCAGCAAATGAGCTGTCTCAACAAATGGATTATCGCCCTACCGCGAAAAGCGGCAGTGGAAATATGAGGAACATGGGATGAGTGATAACTATTCGGGGCGTACAATTGTTATAACAGGGGGCACCTCGGGCATTGGCTTGGCGACAACTAAACGTTTTTTGAGCGCGGGTGCTAATGTCGCAATTTGTGGGCGAGACGAAACACGTCTTAAGAATGCTTTAAGCGGCATTAAAAGAGAATTTGGTGAGGAGCATTTGTTAGGTGTAGCCTGTGATGTGTTGAATAAAAAGCAAGTTTCAGACTTTGCAGATGCAGTTGTTGATCGATTCGGCGGTGTTGATACATTGGTCAATAACGCCGGGCAAGCCCGGCTCTCCACATTTGAGAATACCGATGAGGAAGCATGGCGCGAAGAGTTTGAACTTAAATTTTTCAGCATCATTCATCCCAGTAAAATATTTCAATCACATCTTAAAAAATCAGGTTCTGGCGCAATTGTTTGTGTAAGTTCTTTGCTGTCGCGTCAGCCTGAACCACGTTTGGTGGCAACATCTGCGGTCAGAGCCGGGCAGCTAAATCTTATTCATTCAATGGCCGCAGAGCTTGCTCCAGCCATTCGTATTAATTCAATTTTGATTGGCGTCATTATATCTGGTCAGTGGCATCAGCGATTTGAATCTGCCAAGAACGCCGGTAATGATTTTGATTCTTGGGTGAAGAAACAAGCTATAGAAAAAGGCATTCCGTTGGGTCGTTTTGGTCAGCCAGAAGAGGCCGCAAATGCGATCTTCTTCCTTGGCACACCGATGTCGTCTTATACGACCGGTTCAACAATTGATCTGTCGGGAGGATATTCTCGACATGTTGGATAAACCCACAATCGGCGAAGTCATTGTTGCTTTCCTTGAGGAATGCGGCGTCGGCGCTGCTTTCGGGGTCATCTCCATTCATAATATGCCATTTTTAGATGCCATCGGGAGGCGTGAAAAAATTCGTTACATCTCGGCACGCGGTGAGGCTGGTGCAGTGAATATGGCCGATGCCTATGCCCGTGTTGGTCAACGTTTGGGCGTTGCCTTTACCAGTACAGGTGTTGCGGCAGGTAATGCGGCCGGCTCCATGGTGGAGGCACTGACGGCAGGAACGCCTCTGCTTCATATCACCGGCCAGATCGAAACGCCACATTTGGATAAAAATCATTCTTATATCCATGAGGCGCGGGACCAACTAACGATGCTCAAAGCGGTCTCAAAAAAGGCCTATCGGGTAATCTCTCCAGATAGTGCTTTAGACACCTTTAGATCAGCAGTTCTAGAAGCTCTGACCGCACCGATGGGACCAGTCAGTGTTGAGGTTCCGATCGATATTCAACATAGTGTGATAGATTGGCCGGAAGATTTAACACCGTTGCCAGTCCCCAAGGTTGAGCCCGACATGTCTTCGATTGAGGAGTTGGCTCAGCGATTAGCCACATCGAAGCGTCCGATACTCTGGCTTGGCGGCGGTGCGAGACATGCTGGGGATGCCGTTAGGCGCCTCGTTGACATGGGATTTGGAGTTGTGACTTCCGTTCAAGGGCGGGGGGTAATTCCAGAGGACCACCCGGCGACCTTGGCAGCCTTTAATATGTATGGATGCGTCGAAGAGTTCTACGATACTTGTGATGCAATGCTGGTGGTGGGTTCTAGATTGCGCGGCAATGAGACGTTAAAATATAAACTTAAACTGCCAAGCCCACTCTACCAAATCGATGTGGATATCGCGGCCAAAGAGGGGCGTCCTTATATTGCGGATCACTTTTCTCAAGGTGATTCTGCATTAGCGTTGACCGCTTTAGCGGATGCACTTGAAGGCAAAATGAACGTGGATCCTGATTTTGCGGCAGACATCAAAGCAGCCCGCATCGAAGCTTTCACCTTTATGCGGGATGGCTTGCTACCCTATGATAAGCTAGTTGATGTGGTTCAGGCTAGTGCAGGCAAAGATTTTATTTGGGCGCGTGATGTCACCATATCCAATAGCACTTGGGGTAATCGGGGCGTTTTAATTTCGGGTCCCTATGATGGTGTTCATGCACTTGGCGGCGGAATTGGTCAGGGCATGCAGATGGCAATTGGTGCTGCAATTGCGGCCCCTGAGCGCCAAGTGTTTTGCCTGGTTGGCGATGGTGGCTTACAGGTCAATATTGGCGAGCTTGCGACTGCCGCTCAAGAGGGCGCTAATATCGTACTGCTGCTGATGAATAGTCATGATTATGAAGTGATCAAAAATATTCAAGACGCTGAATATGACGGTCGTCGGTATTATTCAGATATTTATACGCCAGATTTTAAAGCTATTGCTGAAAGCAATGGTTGGTCTTATCAAGTTTTAAGTGAGTTAAAATCTGCGCAAAGTATTTTTGACATGGCGCTCAGCTCAAAACGCCCTTCGGTGATTGAAGTTGATATGCCATCGATTGGCCCTTTTGCGCGCGCTTTTGGTGGTCCGCCGGTAAAAAATCACAAAGAACAAATTATTGAAACAGTTAGGGAGGATTGATCGATGCGGGAATCAGTACTCCTCATTGGCTGTGGGGCAATTGGGCTAGAGGTTACCAAGCGATTGGTCAATCATCCTGAAATTAGGATTGAGCAAATCCTTGTTCGACCGGGAAAAGAAGAAGCCGTGAGTGACGACCTGGCTGACGGTGTGCGGGTTATATCTTCAATCGCAGATCTTAATCCTATCCCCGATTTTGTCTTGGAATGTGCCAGCCACGAAGCAGTAGCTGAGTTCGGCCCTTATTTTCTCGATCAAGGGATTGATTTTGGTGTGATCTCCATCGGCGCACTTTCCGACCCTGTTTTGTTTGAGTGTTTAGAAACGGCCAGCAAGAATGGTGATTCTCAACTCTTTTTGGTGCCGGGGGCCATTGGTGGCATGGATGCGCTTGCGGCAGCTGGTGCTGAAAGTTTGGATGAGGTAATTTACACGTCGCGGAAGCCACCTATGAGCTGGACGGGGACCCCCGCGGATGAAGCGTTAGATTTGGCTTCAATAACAGAAGCAACCGTTATTTATACCGGCTCAGCCCGTCAAGCTGCTATGCTTTATCCAAAAAATGCTAATGTTGCAGCAACCATTGCGCTGGCAGGGCTCGGTTTTGACGATACCCAGGTAACTTTAGTTGCTGATCCCGGTGCTAAAGGAAATATTCATCACATAGAAGCCCGCGGCTCTTTCGGCGAGATGGATGTCACGATCGTGGGTAATCCCTTGCCAAGCAATCCAAAATCCTCAGCTTTAACGGCTTTTAGTGCAGTGCGGGTGCTTAAAAACCGCGCCCAGCATGTGTGTATCTAACGGAGTACAAGAATGAACTTTACTGGAATAGATCAAATTATTCATGGTGTTGAAGACCTACCTGAATGCATTCGATTTTACGAAGATTGGGGTTTAGTCAAAACCGCTGTCGATGAGAAAGGTGCCGTTTTTAAAACTATGGATGGATCGGAAGTTGTACTCTACCTTAAAGACCATCCTGCTTTGCCGCCCGCTATTGAAGAAGGTTCAACCTTGCGCCACGTCATTTGGGGTGTCTCAAATGAACTAGACCTTGAGACCGTTCGGAGAAAAATATCTGAACAAGCCAGCTATAATGAAGTCGATGATTGCCCAACTTGCATTGATCCAAACGGCCTTAGCATATCCTTTCGCGTTAGCCAACGCCATAGCGTTGATGTCAAAGCATCTCCGATGAATACTTGGGATCAGCCGGATGCTCGGCTTGATCAGCCGAGTAAATTATATGAAAAAGCAGAGCCAATAAAAATTGGCCATGTAGTTATATTTGTTGCTGATTTAGCTGCGACAGAAAAATTTTATACGGATGTTTTAGGCTTTTCTATCTCTGATAGGTATCCTGCGGCAGGAACTTTTTTGCGCTGCTCGACACCGGGCGGGCATCACAGCTTGTTCCTCCTTGAGACGCCAGAAAAAAAAATTGGCCTCAACCATGTTGCTTATACTGTGCGCGACATCCACGAGGTATTTGGTGGAGGCCTGCAAATTGATCGTTGCGGATGGAAAACTCAAATTGGCCCTGGTCGGCACCCCGTTTCCTCTGCTTATTTCTGGTATGTCGAAAACCCGGCAGGCGCATTGGCCGAATACTTCACAGATGAAGATTATTGCACAGAGAAATGGCAATCGCGTGACTTCGAAAGATCGAATGAAGCCTTCACCGAATGGGCTGTTATCGGTGGTATCGACTTCAAGACCAGACGACAACGTAGAACTTCTGAATAAGATAATTTATCACCTCTGTTTTATTTTCCTACTCGAGAAAAAGCAAAGAGATGGCTGGGGATTGTCGGCGCCGAATGAGTTGCTTTAAGGTTTGTAACGATGACTAGTTTAATTAGTGTTAAATTTGGGAATTAGAACTACGCATGAATAGCTGACCAACACGTCGAGTATGTAGATGAATGTAGGCGAAAAAATTAATCCTCTAATGAAATAATTATTTACCTTGATAATCCGCATGGTACTAATGACATTAGACGAATAAGGTTGATTGAGAAAACTGAATTTAAATTTTTAAATCAGTAAAGTTTAAATTACAACTCGACACCGAGGAATAATTCTATGTGGCCTTCTTAATTTGGTGTAGTTTCCTGCATGCAGGGATTTACTTAATCAGAATTAGTGTCGGGGTGAGGGAGAGAGCGTCTTGTATTAGGTGAAGGTAGCCACATCGTACGTCGATGGCATCTAGGAAAATAGTTGGCAATTAGAGGAGTTCCTAAAAACCGTAATTTGATAATTTCAATAAAGCCCGGCGGGGGTCCTAACTGGGGAGAGTGGCGGAGGATTGCTAGGACTGCACGCTAATGCCTTAATGAAAGATCCACTTAAAATATTTTAAAAAAATAGAAGTTAACGCACATTATATCCATATTGGAATAGTGGCTCGATATAGACAACTCGGATAATCTATCGGATGTCCGGAAATTCCTACAAGAAAAATATAATTTTAGACTTTTAGAAGTTGGGTAGGTTAGGGCTCTAGGGACTCGTTTCTATGGCTAATTTATTCCACCACCCGACTGATCCCACAATGAAAGAATTTATATATGCGATGAAAAAGATCATCGCAATGATTGGCGTAGTGACAGGTAGTAGCCATGCAGCCGCTAGAGAGAAGTTTACAAGAGCTAGCAAAATGGGTGAGTTGGCTCGATCAATTATGAAATGAGGCATGGGATAAGGTAACACCATCGAGGTCGAATGTATCAGGAATACTGAGATCAAAACATACACAGGGCTGATGTTAAACTGTACTGCTAATAGAAGAGCAAATAGCACATGGCGCATAAGTTCGTTTGTCTGAGAACCTACCGCACCAGTGGCCTTTGGATTAAGCCGTGATACAGTACGAAGAAGGATTAAACCAGCGGCTATCGCGCTAGCAACGATAAGGAGACCTCCAAAATGTGCACCTACCGCCAAGGAGAGGCTAATGTGGGCTACCGCGTCACAAACGTTATCTAGATCAGCACCGAAACGGCTTCTGATATTCAACTTGGCGGCCAAAACTCCGTCGAGGTCATCCATGAAATTATTGTAAATGATCAACGGGATCACGTACTGGTAGCCATTGTCCAAAAAGAGAATTACCAGGGGTAGCACCCCGAGAAGAGATGTTGCATTGGCTAGATTCTGATAAATGAATGTTGTAACTAGCTTAACTGTTATCATGATGTTTTATTTTGAAGAGTAAAAAAATGATTTTCCAGCCTAGGGTAAGCAATACCCATTGCCTTGGGGATGCGCGTGATCCAGGGGTTCATCAGCCGCAACCCAAAATATGTCAAGTGCCCCACAATCCAGAGAATTTGAAATTTTGTGGGTACTATTTTTAGCCATTTTTCGACAAATTCCGAGCCCATTTCAATCAGCACATAGGGCTCGTTCCGTTCTAAATGTTGCACGATTAATCCGCAGTGCGCGAATATATTTTTATAATTTAACACTGATCGATAGACTACCTGGTAGTCGCCTTTTAGTGTTAAGGAACTGCCCCTGACCGTGGATTCTCGGCAAAGGATTATACCTCCCGGTTCGAGGCATTGAAGCAATTTTCCGAGTAAGGCATTTACATCTTTTTCATTGAGATACATGAGGAGACCGCCGAGAAAAATTAGATCGTAACGGTCATTCGGTTTAAATGTCATCACGTCGCTATGGATGGAATGGAGGTTGGTGTGGGTGGCACATCTTTTTTGCAGTGACTCAAATAGAACGCGACTACCTTCGATCGCCGTTACTAATGAGAAGCGACTTGCGAAGTATTCTGCCCAGACCCCGATGCCGCTGCCAAGATCGAGGACCGCACCGTCTCGCTTTACGTCGCAGGTCAGCCGTTGAACAATTCGGGATTCCGCTAGAAAGCGGAATTTCCCCGCACTGGCGGGAAATCCAAAATCGTCCATCATATACGGCCCATTAATAGAAGGCGTGACCCCCCCCCAATACCGGTTAACTTTTGCATAATCAATTTTGATCATTTTCGGCAACGTTGGGTAACCGGAATTTTATAGAGATAATGATGGGAGCCAATCATTGATCCAAGGCGGGGTTGATAGGGCTCTCCCATCCAAGCAATAAATTCAAGGTGCCTTGGTTTAACATTTATTTCTCCCATTTAAGTTTTGTCATGTTGTCAATCTTATCTCAGTGGTACTAGTCGAAGACGATTGTTGCGAAGGAAAGCGTATAGTCGGCAGACTTAGTTGATGGCTTCTGTTCTTTAACAGATCAGCTGACTTTGAGTATCTCCCTAGAGAATCACCAGGGTGTTGTAGGAGCAGAAATTATCGATTCTGTGTTGCTAGGGTCTACTGTTCAATTTTCAGTAACTGGCCAAAATTGCATGTTAATGATCATTCTACGAGGTACTGTAGTGTGGTAGCATATAGTAATATTGTTCGATGCTCAATGGCTGGCAACGCTACTACTATCTATAGGGGTACTGTAGATAAATTCAAACTAGATCCTGTGTGTTTCGACTGCTAGGAAATTATGAAGCACACAACTGCTACTATTCAATACGTGCAGCGTTGCGTCGTAATTTCAGATTTTCTCTGCTGTTGAAGTGATGTTAGTGATTGAGGTCGTTAAAAAGGCAGAATGGATAGAGATGGATAATATCAGGTAATCTCTTACGGTAGCGAAAATTATTATGATTTTTCATCATAAAATATTATGAGAATGCTTCGACATTGTCAAAGTAGGCGTTTCCTAACAGTGCCATACAGATTAATTATATTTCTATAATGGCGTTAATAAATGATTGATTCTGAAAAAAATTAAAGAAAGATTTTGTGCCTGCTGAGAGCAGAAGCGTTTGGTGTACCTAGGTTTATAACCCCCATCAAACTAAAGGCTCTAAAATTAATCGTGGAAATATTTCCAATTTTCTAACTTGTTAATGCTACTTTTATTAGATCAATCAACTTTTTAATGGCGCTCTCTTCATCTAATCTTTATTAGATTTTAGTTCTCTTTCGATATACATTTTAAAAATAGAAAATTTCATGGTACCGGCATGTCAAATAAACAAAATAAATTAGATTTAAGCACTCTTTATTTATCTCAAACGGACGATCCAGAGGTGTTATTTTTACTTGCTAAAAAATCTATGGAAAGATTTGATTATAGAAATGCAATTATTAATTTAACCCATACTGTCAAATTGTCACCCAATAATGTTAATTTTAGTTTAGCGCTCTCTCTTAGCCTATGGTATTTCGGCAGAATTTCAGATTCTGTGGCGCGTTTTAACCAAACTATAATCCTTGACGAACAATATAGAAATACCCCCGAATTTAAAAACGTTCTCGAATTTAAAAAAGATTTTTTTAAACAATTGCACGCCTATTTACCCAGTTTTTTCCAAGGATCTCAAGCTCCAGAACGACAGGTATTTATGTCTGCTGCAGTTGATATGATTGGCTCATCAGAGACTGCCATCGAAATTCTAGAAATTGGCGCGTATGCAGGTTCATCTATGCTGACCTGGTCGAACGCAGCAGATAAGCTATTAAGTGGTAGTTGTAATATAACCTGCATCGACCCTTGGGGTGATTCTGGAGCAGATCTGTTTACTGAAGATATGGCGGAGCCT
>CAJQSN010000063.1 GCA_905614355.1 uncultured Rhodospirillales bacterium
TTCATAAAAACTAACCCATCATAAAGTCCATCAGTAAGGAAACCTGGGTGATGAATGTTGTATGAGAACATGAAATAAGAGACTTTATAAAATTGCAAGAAAACCACAAAAGTGTTTAGATTGACAATCTCAACAATTATTAAGGAGTTCATATGCCATATAAAATGATGATGTCTCTAGTTGCTGCAGTGCCTCTAGTTTTTTTGATTGCGTTTCTTGCTGTTCCAGAGTTTTTTATTTTACAGGCATACCCCAGTGCCGAAGGGTTAGGTTTGGAAATTGGAATAACTCATCGATACATTATGTCTGGTATGTTATTTATAATTGTGTGTCTTGCATTTCAATCCAGAAGCGTTGAGGGAGTGGATAACCAAAAAGCAATTCTTTTGGGTGCTGCTATCGGTTTCTCTGCGATGTGTGCTGTCATAATTTCTATGACAGTATTTCGTGGTCTTCCGTTGAGCGTGCCGCCAATGATTGCCACAGGAACAATCGCAGTACTTAGTTTCTGGTCACGTTGGAAACTGGACTAAATTGGAACCACATACTAGTAGAGAAAGAGACAACACCCCCCCCTGATGCTAAACGGATACCAGGTAGTTGAGGGTAAAAAACGAATAAAGTCGCCGATGATTAGAATGGTGACACCAAGAGTAATCAAAACAGATTTATGTTTATCTGAGAATACTCACGGACATCCCTCGGATATTACATCGAGAATAAGACACCATTGGATTTCCTTTGGTGTCTTATTCTTTGCTGCATAAAAGGAATGAAAGAAGATACTTTGGTGAGTCATCGAGTGCATCTATATCTGCACTGTATCGAATGAAGTTTCTACTATCACAGTAGTTTTTAACGAGAGTATTACATTCCACACAATTTCTGTTAATGTTACAGAATGAAAAAACTAACTCTCACAATAATAACTGTTTTGTTCTGTCTCACCTCTAATGTTGTTTGGAGTGCTGATTTCCATAAAGGTGCTGCCGCATTCACGAGTGGTGACTTCGCAACTGCTCTGCGTGAATGGAAACCTCTTGCCGAACAGGGAAATTCCACTGCCCAGTCCTTACTGGGTATGATGTACCAAGACGGACAAGGTGTTCCACAAAACGATAAGACTGCGATGAAGTGGTACAAACTTTCTGCCGAACAGGGGGATGCCCGTGCCCAAACCAATCTGGGTCATATGTACCTTAAAGGACAAGGTGTTTCACAGAACGATAAGACTGCGGTGAAGTGGTTCAGACTTGCTGCAAAACAAGGGGATGCCTTTGCCCAGCAATCACTGGGTCATATGTACCTTAAAGGACAAGGTGTTTCACAGAACGATAAGACTGCGGTGAAGTGGTACACACTTGCTGCGGAACAGGGAGATGCCCGTGCCCAAACCAATCTGGGTGTGATGTACGGTGCAGGAAAAGGTGTAATAAAAGATTATGTCTATGCCCATATGTGGGGAATTATCGGTGCGACGAATGGAAATAAGAATGGTGTGAAGTTGATAGATTATGTTGAGAAGAAAATGACCCCTGCCGACATCTCCACCGCACAGAAACTTGCCCGTGAATGTGTCCGGAAGAAATACAAAGGGTGTTGAGTAGAACTCCACCCTTTCTTCCATTCCACACAATTTCTGTTAATGTTACAGAATGAAAAAATCACTTCTCATATTCACACTGTTATTCTCAACAGTAATGTTTTCATCACCTTCCTATGCAAAATGGATTAAGGTGGTTGAAGGTGTGAATGGAAACACCTTCTATGTGGATTTTGAGAGAATAAGAAAACACGGTGGGTATGTTTATTTTTGGAATTTGAATGATTACTTAAAACCAGACGAATACGGAATGTGGTCTTCCGAAACATATAACCAAGTTCGTTGTAGTCGACTTCTGTATAAGAAATTGAGTGTTTCTCATCACAAAGAACCGATGGGTGGAGGAATTGGTGTAACTCATACTTCTAAAAACCCAGAATGGAAGAATCTTACTCTTTACTCAAGATGGGAACTTATCCTAAAAAAAGTCTGTAGTAGGTGAGTTTTAGATAATGAAAAAGATACTCATCCTAATCATAGTTGTCCTCGCATTTGCGTTGTACTTCCAAGATGAAATCATACAAATAATCATTCTCAAACTACTCGGATTTTTTTAATACAATGACAATTAATAAAAAAAACTTAAATGTAACTTTTGCAAAACATGCTGCTGGTTCTGGTAGGTATTCCTCCCAAGTAGAATTAGAAAAGTACAAATGTAAACTTGGTTCCCTCTAATGAAAAAACTAACTCTCACACTCCTCACCTGTCTGATATTCCTCTCGCCGAATGTGGTGTTGAGTGAGACTATGGATGACTTGGTGAAACGTGATGGTCTCTGGTACAAGAAGTTCAGTGAGGTTCCGTTTAATGGAGAGATTACTGGGACTAACAAAGGTGCGTTCAAGAACGGTAAGAAAGAAGGTGCTTGGGTTGATTACCACATAAATGGTCAGTTATTGGTAAAAATTAATTACAAGAACGGTAAAAGAGATGGTGCCTGGATAGGATACTACGATAACGGTCAGTTATGGTACAAAGGTAACTACAAGAATGGTAAGAAAGAAGGTACTTGGGTTGTTTACTGGAAGAATGGTCAGTTATGGGACAAAGGTAACTACAAGATAGGTAAGAGAGAGGGTATCTGGGTTGGTTACGATGTAGATGGAACTGTGTGGAAAGAATACACAGGAACCTTCAAGAACGGAATAAAGATTAGTGATTAAACAATGAAAAAACTAACTCTCATATTCACACTGTTATTCTCAACAGTAATGTTCTCATCACCATCCTATAGTAAATGGACAAAGGTGGGTGAAGGTTTATCGGGAGACACCTACTATGTGGATTTTGAGAGAATCAGAAAAGTTGATGGGTATGTTTATTTTTGGAGAATGGAAAATTGGTTAGAACCAACCAAGGATAGGTTAGACGTTCGAATTCTCTCGGATGGGTAAAGTGGCAAAAACTAACATCAACTATGCTCACCAAATCGCCTCCGAAAGAGGAGGTAAATGTCTTTCTACTGAATATGTAAACAGTCAAACTAAGTTAAATTGGGAGTGTGCCGAAGGTCACGTTTGGTCCGCCAATTATAATAACATTCAACAGGGCACCTGGTGCCCTGATTGCTCGGGAAGACGACGACAAACGATTGGAGATGCAATTCAAATTGCTCAGGAGAAAAGTGGAAAATGTTTATCTAAACAGATGAAAAATTCCAACTCTCGATTGGAATGGATGTGTAAGCATGGACACATCTGGAAAACAAGTTTTGATAAAATAAAAAATAAAGGTACTTGGTGCCCCACGTGCGCAGGAAAAACAAAATACACTATTGAGGTAATGCAACAGTGGGCAGAGGAAAGAAACGGAAAATGCATCTCAAAAAGATATAATAATGTAGATTCCAAACTCAAATGGAAGTGTTCTGAAGGTCATATATGGGGGGCAACTCCTAATACAATTCAGCAAGGTCATTGGTGCCAAAAATGTAGTGGGAATGAGTCTCTAACTATAAAAGAAATGAAAAAGATTGCCTCGGAAAGAGGAGGAAAATGTCTCTCTACCGAATATGTAAACAACCATACAAAATTGGAATGGCAATGCGTAGAAGGTCATAAATGGAAGGCAGTTCCGTCTTCTATAAAGAGAGGGCAGTGGTGTCCAGAATGTAATAATTTCCTTGGCGAACAAATTTGTAGAACAACGTTTGAACAACTGTTCAAATCCAAGTTTGACAAGAACAAACCATCTTGGTTATTGAATTCAAGAGGAAACCGAATGGAGTTGGACGGTTTCAGTTCCAAATTAAAAATTGCTTTTGAGTATAATGGAATACAGCACTACCAAATAAGTCACTACACTGACACAAAAGAAAAATTAAAGTTAAGAATTAACGACGACGAAGATAAGAAAAAACAATGTACTAAGGAGGGAATAAAGTTATTCGTTTTTGATTTTAATGACGACCTTTTACAATTACCAAAACTGATACGCCAAAAATCTAAACAGTTTGGATTAGGTTGTCGTGACATAGATTTCAATGTCTCAATTGACCTATCCAAGGTCTATCACGGAACGTTTTATATCCAATATTACAAAGAATTGGCAAAATCCCGAAGTGGACGATGTTTGTCAAAAGTCTATTTAGGTTGGGATAAAAAACTTAAATGGAAATGTTCTGAAGGGCACATTTGGGAAGCAATTCCTAATAGTGTGAATGGGGGTAGTTGGTGTTCAAAATGTAGTGGGAACGAAGTGCTAACCATAGAAGAAATGCATAAAATTGCCTCAATAAGAGGTGGAAAATGTATATCTACCAAGTATGTGAACAATCAAACTAAATTAAAATGGCAATGTGCAAATGGTCATGTTTGGGAAGCAATACCATCTACAATAAAAAATCGGGGCAGTTGGTGTAAAAAATGTTCCGACAAAAAAACTGCTGAAAAAAGAAAATTATCCATCGAACAGATGCATCAAGTTGCCCATGAGAGAGGTGGTCAATGTCTGTCTACTGAGTATGTTAATGCAAGGACCAAACTTAAATGGCAATGTGCTGACGGTCATGTTTGGGATGCCAAACCTTACCATGTCAAAAACGGTAGTTGGTGTAAAATATGCTCGTCCAAAAGAGGTGCGACAAAAAGACGATAAACAAATTCAAAAAATAAACTAGCAGGTGATTAGAATAAATATTTTTCAGACGGAACTGTAGATAAACGAACAGGAACCTACAAAAACGGAACAAAGATTAGTGACTAAAGTTTTCTAACTCTTCCTCGATTTGTTTCATCATCAATTTAATTCCCCTATCGTAAGGAAACTGTTGGTGATTGGAGTAAGGTGCAACCCATAGATTTGATATGCGAATATTTGCGTCGAAGTTTAAATATGTGATGATGTCGCTCGACTACCTGTTACCGAAACTATTCTGTAACGTTAGAATAAGGAGGAGGTATGAAGAAAGTCCACCTCTATTATTCTCACTGAAACTAAGCTTAAACACCTCAGGTGAAACTTTTATGGGCCAATGTCAATCGGTGAACACATCTTATTGTAAATGTCCAAATCACTTTCTGTATCTACTTCATACCATAATCCAGAAATAGGGCACACGTTAACCTCTTCGCCGTTCTCTATTAGGCCTCTAAGCAGGGTGGTTGTATCCATTACATCAACTATCTCAACATTCAAAGAGGATAAATAATTCTTAATAATGCGCCATCCAACTGGGGAAATTTTTAGAAGACCCATGTATTGGCCATCAATTTCGTCAATCGTTTCGACTTTTTTACCAATATCAAGCAAACAGTTTCCATGATATTTGAAGGATTCTGCATCTTTCAAAGGATCTTTAAAACGCTGAGACCATAATTCTAACCAATTTGGATCATAAGAGATGACGATGTCACCTTCGCTATTTTTTAGTGATGATACAATCCTACCAGAGTAAACTATGTCCGAATAGCTTACTATGCAGTTGTTTTTACATAACCATGGGTCTGCTGTTAACATAGAAGCAACCATATTTGTATTTTGCCATCTTAGATTTTCAAAATATTTTATCTTAAAATCAAAGGTATGTGCTAAATACCCTCGTACAATTCCTAAATCTTTAATGCCCGCTGACGCTATGGCTTCCATCTGCCACTGAATCAATTCCTTTCCATGCAAAACCGACCTACATTTAGGCAAATCTATGGTCAAATCACCCATTCGACTGCCACGCCCTGCCGCCAAGATGATAGCGTTCAACTTATTTTCCTCTTAAGTTTACTACCAAATACATCACAAAAAAATTGAATATCGAATTGTGAGAATTTTTTCTCTCGCTCCGGATGCCACATAATACCGTAGACTGGTTTATTTACATGCTCTGCTGCCATAACAACTCCGTCATTTGATTTAGCGACACACGTGAATAGTTTTGAATCTCTTTTAGCACCGAAATGATGAAATGAATTTACATCTATCAATTTATTTAAATAGGCCGTCAATTTTTTTTGTTTTTTTACTAGTAAAGTGTGCCTAGAATCCACATGTCCAGGAATTTTTTTTAATTCTGTATCAAATTTGGATTGTAAAAGTTGCATGCCACGGCACACACCTATTACAGGAAGTTCATTAGCTAAGGCTTGGTCAACGAGTTGGTATTCTAGTAGGTCTCGTTCAGCAGCATCACCGCCATTTTTAACTAAAGAATTACCTCCGGTTAAAAGTAATCCTGCTACATTAATCTCTTGTAAGAAAGTGTTATTTATTTTTAGAGTATTTGGCACTGGCGTGGGGATGAAGTTACACTCGGATAAGAAATCCGTCCATCTTTGATCCAAAAAATCACGCCGTTCACTATATTTATCATGTTCAATCACACTTTGAGTAATGGCAATTTGGATCATCGTAATACCTTCACATATTTGCTCGAACAATTTATTTCAAGGCTAATTGCATCCTTCCATTTATTGAAAAGAGTTTCCCCAGAACCAATAACAGCTGGAATTTCGAGCTCTGCTGCCCTTATTGCCATGTGAGAGTTCATGCCACCATACATCGTAATAAATCCTGCTATCGCATGCGAGAATATCCAATCATATCCAGGGTCGGCGCTTTCAATCATTATAATATTACCATGAAGTTTACTATGTAACGATTTTTTGTTAACAACAAAACCAATACAAGACCGCAACGTTACAAAGTTTGGTTCATCGACAGGTAAAATAAAATTTCTTATATTTTCCTCGTCAACAATAAGCGGTGGCATCGAGACCATTTTCGTTATTTCATAACGACTTTTCCCATCATCTATTACTCTTTGCAGTAGATCTCTTACATCGTTACTAGATGAGTATAGAGATAGGATGCTCGTGATATTAAGATAGCTCAAATCATCTCTATTGAAACCACTTTGTTCGCCCATTGAGACAATGTGATCCATAGCGTAGCTCAGGCTTTTAGTGAATACAAATTTTGCATATTCACGGCCTTCGATTGCTCCTGTAATAAAGTCAAAGAAACTTAATACCTCGTGTTCCAGACCATTTTCTTCAAGGGCGCTTTGCAATTGATTGTGTTGTGATGGTGATACTTCGAAGTTTATTTTGGTTGGTGTATTACTCAACAGATTGCCCCCACATTTATCCCAATCGAAATAGCTTTCCGGCTCTTCTGAGTAAGTTGGGGAGAGAATATCATAAGTTCCAGGTCTCAAATGACCATACTTTTCAATGAAATTTTCCTTTGTTAATATATCAAAATCCGCAGTCATGATAGAACTTACAGTTTTGAGACCGGACATAAATTGTTCAAGCTCATATTTCGTTAAAATTCCTGTATTTACTAAAGAGTGCAGCATTTGAACGGCAATGAAACCAGCCCTAGCTAAACCTGCAAATGGCAGAGTTCCATATCTTTTACAATCTTCAATTAACCAATAAATTTTTCCTAATTCGTTGAGATCTGACCTTAAGATTTGATTTTGTCTATCCTTTAATTTATCAATTTTTTTAATATCCTTCCTCCACAACCCATTTTGACCGTGTGTAATTGTGTTTGTTAGATTTCGCAAAGCGATTTTGATATCGTCTAATTCTTTACGCTCAAAACCAAATTTTAAAAGTGGCTCGAGCCTATGATCTATGTCTAATGTGAAGCAGGAGTGTAAAATTTTAAACTCGACTTTGTCATGCAAACTGGGCACATCACATAGCTGCTGTATGTAATGATTAACTAGTTTTTCTGCTAAGGCATCTGATACATTTTCAGGAATAAAGGAATTAAAACTTACCCGAACATCGATGTATGGAAGTCCATAAAAATCTACTAATAATGGAAAACTGCGTAAATTTCTATAGCCATAATTGCCTCGTTGATAAGCCCAAATATGGTCTGTGATTAGTTCACGGTATAATGATAATGCCAATGGTCTAGGCCGCTGGCCTACTATTTCTCCTGGGTTCCAATCGGGCATAAGGCCAAAAACAGTTTTATTACCAAAAAGATGGGGGTGCGGTTGGTTTAAGTTGGAAATATTTTGCTGGATCTCTGTAAGAACTTGATTTTGACGTTCGAGGGTAAATTTTTTCTTCTTTGGCGATAGTAACGGTCGCACTTGCAACAAAATAAGCTGCCCATCCAGGCTTAACGCAAATTCTACATCCAATGAATCCTCTTGATATAAGTCTTCTAACTCTCGAAGTAACTTAATCAACGAAGACACTAAATCATCATCAGGTTTGGGCTCAAATTTATCTATAAAAATAGTTTTCAAGTGATTTGTTAAGCCAGATGTTACGGTATCAGTTTTGCCCGACGTATCGTCAATATTTAAGACATAATAATGCCCTCCGGTGCTAGGATCTCTGGTAAAAGCTACTCCGCTTGCGAGCGGTGTTTCTATCATTGGTTGAACAAAAATTTGATTTAAGGGGCTTTTATATTCACCAAAAGAAGCAATAACACCTTCTATAGCGGTTTCAATGTTCTTTGATCCTATTACATTTTTGGTGCTTTTGAATTTACCTGCTAATGATTGGTTTAAGTTATCCTCATCAATACCACTACTGCGGACAATCAATTTTCTTGAAAGCCAATTGAAACTATTTATGTCAAGAAGCTGCATACCTTGGTCTTGCCACTCTGCTACGGAAAACCTCACCATAGGCAACACCTCACCACAACGTAGAATTGTGCTGAGGTTATATAAGTTATCTGCTTTCGTTCCAAATTTTAGCGACATTTATTTAGTTTTACCGAGTAATTTAGCCTCTTTTATATTCTTATTTGAGTGATTGGGCTGCCCAGACCTTAGTCTGATATGGTATTGAAATAAGGCCGTTGGTGTCTGAATTGAGCATTTTTTCAATTTCCAAAATGATATCCTTGAACTTATTATTTGCTTGCCGTTCTAGTGTTGCATGCGAACGCCAGGCTTCCACGCAATCCTTTAAAGTCATTCGATGCAAAACCTCACCTGTAAAATACTGTATTTTGCCAAATAAACCAGATTGCTCAATAATTCTTGTTTGATCAGCCCGGCGTGAGCCATAACCATATTCTGGTATAAATTGCTTGATTATTGATTCAATTTTATTTTGGATTGGATCATTTAAATATCTGTGATTCCACATCACTGCAAAATATCCTTTAGGTTTTAGTATCCGAACGGTCTCTTGCATGGCTTTTGTTCGGTCAGTAACATTAAACGACGATCCAAATGTGACACAATCAAAGGTATCTGCTGATTGTCCTGTATCTTCACCTGTCCCTTCAGAATAAGAAACATTCTTTAGTTCAGACGTTCTTTTAATTCCAATTGCTCTCATTGCATCATTGGGCTCAACTGCGGTCACGTCCATTTCTCTTGCGGCTAGTATTAAAGTCAGGTGAGCTATGCCAGCACCTACATCACAGATGCGGCCACCTGCCGAAATACCAAAAAACTGGATCATTTTGTCGATTGCATCTTCTGCATAGTCTGGTCGTTTCAAATAAGACTCTGCAAGCTTAGTATAATCCCAATTCGTTTTCATTTAGCAAAGTACCTTTATAATTATTTTTTGAAATTCATTATAATATCAGCCCAATCTTTAATATCCTGACTTCCATCATTGTCTAGAATTATGTCGGGACACCTTGGCTCCCCAAACTTTGTATCCAGGCCCACAACATTCTTTTTTTTGCCTCGATTAGTCTAAGTATAAAGCCCTTTTTGATTCCTCTCAATCAACACTTCAAAAGGCACCCTAATATAAACCTCTACATAGTTATCGATATTCGACCTAGACCACTCTCTAACAAAATGGAACATTGAAACTGTACAACAAACCACATCGAAGCCTTGACCAGATAACATTTTACTTAACTTGGCATAGCTCAGTGCTAGCGATTCGCGTGCCTTCAGATCGTACCTATTACCGAGAGGTAACACTTGCCTTAATTGGTCACCATCTAGAAAAATAGGTTTTTTCTGATCTAATTTTAATGATCGCTCATAAACTTCTCGGCCAATCAAGGTTTTGCCAGCGCCAGACAGCCCAGCAAACCAATAGACAGTGCCCATTTTAATTTCCCAGTTAAATTACGTTTAGTTTCAAATAATTTTTATTTATTTTACTCTCTTTGATTAATTTCAACCGAAATATCAATCCATTAATCAAACAGTTACCCAGCCGCAACGTAAATTTTCCTGAAGGAATGTCTTTGCAGTGGCCAGTTTGTCTCAAATATGACACCTCAAATTTAAAAGGGGTCAGCAATAGTATCACGTTAGAGAAAAAGCCGAATGTTCGTGGACCTTCTTCATAATTATAATTACAGAGTCTTTTTCTATAATAGTGAGACAATAACCTCAAATCCCTCATCGAATAGAATCCAACTTTTACTTTAGAAGGCGCAAAATTTGGATTAAAACCATTTTTATTGCCACCGGAAAGTTTATCTCCCCACCAGGTATGACCAAAAAATGTACTTTTCATCAAGCTGGTCTCAAATCCAACACCTAAAAATTCTATTATTTTTTCGATAGTAAGCGCTGAATTGCTATGTAAACTCTCCAACTTTACTGCTAAAATATTTATATCGTTGCCGTAAGACATCACAGGAGAAACATCAACAAGTGATCTCAAAAATTGCCGGTAAAAGTGTCTAACATCGGTGCGGCAGTGATATTTTGCCCAATTCAAAGTTGAAGATTTAATACTATCTCTAGGGTCTCGCGACATGGTTAAACACTTTAAAGGAACCCCCAAGCTGATAAAAAAATTCTTCAATCCCACGAGGTCTTCGATATGGTGAATATGATGAACTATCACTTTTTTACTATGAATATTAGCATTTCCATTTCTTACAACTTCGTACGCATAATGAATTGCGAAATAAAAGGAAGCAAAATCAACAATACTTACTTTTTCTAACTCTATTATTACAAGGTCTATAAATTTATTAGAGTCAATTGTGACCAAGGTATTCTTTTTTTCTCCAAGCTTATGGAAATTATGTATAAAGTTAACGTTTGGAAAAAATAGTTCTGGAAATTCATCAGTAAACGCTTCCACCACTGTAGTATAATTTGTACTATCGATAGGGTTTTTATCAATGAACTTTTGTAATAACATCGTTGCTGGGAACATTAGTATTTCAGAATGTTCATCTAATAAACTTTGTAAAAAAAGTGAGCCATTGCGCCCAGTTGTAACTATAAAGCACACTGGTAATTTTCTAATCATTGGCTGTTTGTCATCCTTGCTCGTCCAGCGATCATTCATATAACCCTTAAGCCATTCTTGTTAAGCGAAGTCTCTAAAAAAACATGAAGCTATTATTTTTTAACTATTATTAGTTTATGGCCAGATTTTAAGAGCCCAGATTGGACCAGTTTAAATTACAATACGGGAGGAAGTCTGATTGTTATTACTCCTGCAACTTATTACCATTATACTATATTCTAGCACATTGGGAGATAATTAAAACTAAAAGTTTTGTGTAATTTTATACCGCGACGCCGCGGTAATACCATTAGTAAATACAAGGTAATTATTATGGAACTGTAATTAGGGAACGAACAAGAACCTACAAAGACGGAAAGAACATTAGTGACTAAACAATGAAAAAACTGACCACCACACTCTGCCTGACGATTGCCGTTCTTCTTGGAAGTTCGGGGGCTGGATACGCAGATAACCTTTGGAGTGCGTTGAAGTCAGATAATCATCTTGTCTTGATCCGTCACGCTCTCGCGCCTGGATATGGCGATCCTGACTATTTCGATGTGAAAGATTGTAAAACGCAGCGCAACCTACACGATGAAGGACGTTACCAATCAAAAAAGATTGGAGACCTCTTTCGGTCAAATGGGATTGGCACGGCAGCAGTATATTCCAGTCAGTGGTGCAGATGCGTAGATACTGCGAGGTTGTTAGATCTTGGAGAGGTTTCCGAATTACCTTCCCTCAACTCGTTTTTCCAATATTTAGAAAAAGAACACTCCCAAACCAAGCAAATGATGCGATGGATACAGAATGCGCCTTTGGATACCCCTACTGTTCTGGTCAGTCATCAAGTTAATATCACTGCCTTGACGGGATACTCTCCCGCATCAGGGGAAATTGTTTTTCTCCGAAGATCGACCGACGGTTCAATTTCGGTAATTGGAACCAATCAAACGCTAAATTAAATCTTGCAACAGGAAGTGTTAGCAAGAAATACAAAGGGTGTTTAGTAAAACTCAACCCGTCTTCCATTTCACATTATTTCTGTTAATGTCACCGAGTATAAACCGAATCATCATCACCTAGTGGCATTACAAATGATATTTGTAGGTGATGTTCATTTGATACCTTGTAATATCTGACAAGAATATTATCAAAGGTACCCTATTGAATTTATAGATAGCGATTTGGAACGGAGCAATAGGTTTACTATGAATAATCAAATTTTAGGCAATTTTCTTACCGAACGATCTGCCAAGGTAATGAAAAACATTGAAAAAGAAATCCATAAAGAAGTCAGCGAAGGCATTTGCGAATTTTTTGGCATAGGGGACATAACGAAACTAAATGAAGATCAGATAGATCAAGTAATAAATGCACAAGAAACCAGAGATCGTGGTTTTCTAAAATTGGGTTATAACTTGGTGCTAAAACAACTAAAAAACGAGAGAAAGAGTTGAAGTTTTAGTGGAATGGAAGATGGGGTAGTCAATTCAAATTTGGTTGGTGAGCGTCCTGTCCAAAAACCAAAGATCAAAATTTGATATTATCACCTTACTTTTCTTGGATATCTGCTGATCACGAAGACGCCTTTTTTTGATGATCGAGTGTACGTGAGATGAACCGAACTTCTTTCCTCTCGCAGAAGTGTACCCCTTGTTACTTAACCATCCTGCTATCTGTTTAAACGTCCAATTTTTCTCTCGAAATTTGGATATCGTATTGTAAAGAAACTGTTGATGATTTGAGTAGGGTGCAACCCATAGATTTGATGTGCGAATATTTACGTCGAAGGTTAAATATGTGAGGATGTCGCTCGAGTACCCCCTAACCGAACCATTCTGTGACGGTGGAGTAGTTTTGCAGTGGGGTACTTTTCTTACCTCACTGATCTTCATATGAACTGACCCTTCTTTCATTCCACACTATTTCTGTTAATGTTACAGAATGAAAAAACTAATCCTCATATTCCTACCCTGTTTGATATTTCTCTCACCTAATATGGTGATGAGTGAGACTATGGACGATACTGTTGAGGTTTATCTACTTAATCAACTAGATGACTACAGAGGTTATTGTATTGATATAAAAGGTTACAAATCAAAAGCGAAAGTAAATAAAGGACTTCAGGCGCACACTTGTTACTCCTACCAAGGGGAGGTCGCTGTTGATCAGGGTTTTGATGCGCTTAAATTGACTAAGAACCAATTCTTTTTGCCCGCATTTGACGTTTGTATGGAAGCGGTATCCATTGCAGCAATAGCAAAAATACAACTGAGCAATTGCCGTAATGGAAAATTTCAGGAATTTGAATTGGATGAAAAGGGTAGAATTCGTCTAGTTAGTAATTTAAAATTATGTCTTACCGTTTCTCAAGGACAATCGAAGAAAGGCGGAGGAGGATCTCCAGTTCATCTAATGAGAAATCTATCACTTGAACTTTGTAATGACACACTCAATTTTTTCCAAGCTTGGGGTGTAAGAAAATAAAATAGGTGCGATTCTTTTAGAAGGTAAAATTAATAAGTGATAATAGTAACAATGAAGATGGAACTGTAATTAGGGAACGAACAAGAACCTACAAAGACGGAAAGAACATTAGTGACTAAACCATGAAAAAACTGACCACCACACTCTACCTAACCATTCAGTTACGGTGGAGTAGTTTGGTGAGGGGGTACTCTTCTTACCTCTCAGTGTTGGTGATTTCAATCCCTCTCTAATTGATCTTAAAAATGTTAAAAAATAGTGGTTCTATGTTTGGGGGAAGATAGGGAGTTTAAACAAGTGATTTAACCACCTCCAAAAACTGAATGCTCATCTTAATCTATAAATGCAATAGAAACCCTATGATAAAAATCACCCGAATATCGGTTTCAACAACTCTGGATACGAAAATAATTTTGCATCTAATTGCATGTCCCGTTGGAGAAAATCTTTTGCTACATCATCTGTAAACTCTTGATTTTTTGTGCATCGGACTTCTTTAGATTTATCCTGCTTCACAGTCTCTAGGAAAAAAATGGTTTCGTTGTTCACTGCACTCACTAATCCTTGATGCGCTACCAATACAGACCGCATCGTAAAGTCAAATGGAGTATCCCCTTCTTGAAGTTTTGGTACGCAATGAAACAACATATCTCCACTATCTAATCCTTTGTTCAGAATGTGAATTGTTGCACCAACATAATCTGGTTTGTTGTCATACAATGCCCAGAAATTACACGAAGAACCACGATAGTATGGTGACAAACCCATGTGGATATTAATTGCTCTTCGTTCCACCAAAAAATCTATCAACCATCCCTTGATATAACTTGCTCCAAATACGATAAAAACATCAGAAAATAGAGCATCGTTTAACTGAGACCTGTTAAGTCTATTCAGGTCACCAGATTTAATTGATAGTGTCTTTACATTACCGGGTAGAAAACCAATATCACCGAAAATCATTTTTTCAGAAGAAATTACATTCATGAGATATGACTGCATCACTTCAGATTTTTTGAAGTGATCGTCAACTTGACCAGGGAAAACCGTATTCACTTCACTAATGAGGAACACCTCTTTAGAGATCTCAGAAAATTCTCTTGCTAAATTAAGATGCCTGGGTTGATTGCTGCTAAATATTGTTACTTTCACTTTTACATCTCTTTGAAAACATTTGCGTGGTCTTCACGAGGTATTTCAAGTGAGGATTTGATATCCTTAGTAGACATACTCGATCGAAATCCGATTGAAATACCCATTGCTTTGAGGATTTCTAGAGTATCTTGATTGTATTCACCACAAGGATGGGACATTGCTTTTATCGGGTTTCCAGTGATTCCAACAAGATGTTCGTAATTCTTTTGATATTCAATTTTTTGCTTTGAACGAGAAATTTTTTTCATTTGTATTGGATGGGAATATGAGTGTAACCCAACGATGTGACCACTCTGGTGAATATTGATTAAATCATCTTCTGTCATCCATAAGTGTTTCTTTGCTTTCTCTGTGTCAAATTTCTTAACTGACATCATTTTGCTCATTATTCTCTGATACTGCTCAAGTGAGAGGTGTTGGCTTCTGAGGTATCTAAACCATATATCATTTTCAGAATAAAAAGGACAATCAGACAAATAATTCAGTTTTATAAAGTTGGTCTTGTGTTTTGAAAATTTTGGATGATATTGTTGAGAAATTTCAAAGAACTCTTCGTAAAACTCGTCAATGTCATCAAAGGTAGAAGTTCTGAAATATCTATAAATTTCCAAGTAATCTGGATTTGCAGTAAAGACACTGGAATAGACGAAAAAAAACGCATCTATTCCAATTTCGTTCATAACTGCAACTGCAACATCATATTGACACTTGAGAGCATCATCAAAAGAGAGGCAGATATCTGAGCTGTTAAGAGTGCCGTTCTCACATTTTTCTGTGTATTCATTGGCGCCCAAGAGCGAATATTTGTTTCCTAACCAGTGCACCATATTTTTGAAATCGGTTTTACTGAGACTTCCTTGGGCAGGTTCATGTTTATCATCGTGGAAATGATGGAACATAACTGAATGTGTTGTTGAATGAGTTATGATTGAAGGTCCCAATAACAGCGAAAAAAAATTATACTAATGTGACAGATACACAAACAAAGATTTTTATACTGTTGGAACAGGAGTAAAAAAAATTACAAATCAATAGTTCTGGCACTTAACTGTTTAATAATAATGTATATGCATCAAAAAAACAAGTAGTCGAAAGAACTTAGAACACATCCTTTGTAACTGGGTGTGTTACCGTGGAATAGTTTGGTTGTGGTGGAGTAAAAAAAATTCAAGTCATCGCTGGGGAAATTCCTGAGTGAATTGGGTTATATCGCTGTTTTACCAGATTCTTTAGCGATCCCTGGACGGAAGGTAAATTGTGATAGTAAAAATAAAATCACAAATTCAGGTCGTGTTAGAGGAAGTGGAATGAAAAATCTATGGGCGAACGAAATCCGGGTTACAAAAGATGTGGTGCTAAAAATCAGTTGGGCAGATGATAAAAATCTTTTCCTGATGGGTCATAGTGAAGGTGGTGCTGGGGTGGCATTTACCAAAGCATTCAATTTCAGAGCGGTTGTATCTTCTGGTTTCAAGTGTGGTAAATACTGGAGAGGAAAATTACCAATTAGAGTGAACGCCCAAACCCCTATTCTTTTTATATATTATAAAAATGATCCTTGGTTTAACTATGATAATTGTAAGGATTTTGTGAAAACCAGAAACAATGCGCGAGCAGTTGAACTGGAAGGGGATATCCACGAGACCGCTTCTAATCAAATTGCATGAGACGTAGTTGCGAAATTTTCTCAAAACATAAGAATTAAAATTGGTTGATGAGTGTCTTATCAAAAATCTCTAACCCAAAATCCGACCTTACCTCTGGATATTCTTTACCAGAGGATCGGTTGGAGATCACTAGTCCTTTGAGGATCGAGTACATTGAGAGAAAACTGATCAATCAAAACTGACCCTTCTTCCATTCCACACTTTTTATGTTAATGTTGCATAATGAAATGTAGAAATTGCACACGTGGTCGATTCCTAATCATAGTTGTCCTTGCATCTGCGTTGTACTTCCAAGATGAACTCAAAAAAATAATCTCCACACCAGAAGTCACGATAGATGTAAAGGAATTGGCAGAACGCAAAGGAGTTTATTTTAAGAAATTCTCAGAAGTTCCATTCACTGGGAAGGTCACAGGGGAAGAACAGGGAATAATAAAGAACGGTAAAAAAGAAGGTTCTTGGGTTGGTTACACTGGTACTGGAAAGTTGCACAGTAAAGAAAGTTACATTGATGGTAAGAAAGAAAGTCCTACCATCCGTTATTACCCAAATGGAGAGATACTAAATAAAGGAAATATAAAGAACGCTAATAGAGAAGGTGATTGGGTTTGGTACTTCGATAATGGTCAGTTAAAGGAAAAAGGTAACTACAAGAACGGTAAGAGTGAGGGTGCTTGGGTTTGGTACCACAAGAATGGTCAGTTACAATTCAAAGGTAACTACAAGAACGATAAGAGAGACGGTATTGTCGAAAATTACCACGATAATGGTCAGATGAATTCTAAAGGTAATTACACGAACGGTACGATGGATGGTGATTGGGTTGATTACTGGAGTAATGGTCAGTTAAGTTACAAAGGTAACTACAAGAATGGTGAGGTAGAAGGTGTTTGGGTTTTTTACCATAGTAACGGTCAGTTAAGACGCAAAGGTAACTACAAGAACGGTAAGAAAGAAGGTGCTTGGGTTTATTATAAAACAGATGGAAGTGTAAATAAATATTCTTCTGGAACCTTCAAAAACGGAAAGAAGACTAGTGACTAGATTTTTCTAATTCTTTCTCGATTTGACTCATCATCAATCTAATTTCAGACCATCTACCACTCCATCTTCCATTCCACACTATTTCTGTTAATGTTGCAGAATGAAAAAACTAACCCTAACCCTTTTGACCTGTTTGATATACCTCTCACCTAATGTGGTAATGAGCCAGACTATGGATGACTTGGTGAAAATAAATAGGAATTTGGTAGATGAGTAAATGGTAGAACTCCTCAGGACAAATGATCTTGTTCTAATTTCATGGATTACCTCAATTTTAGGCGAAGAAGGAATCAAAATTATAGTATTCGATAATCATATGAGTATTTTGGAGGGAAGTGCATTTGCTATTCCCCGACGGGTAATGGTTCATAAAGATGATTATACAAGTGCCAAAATGATCTTTGAGAGTGCAGTTCAGGATAGCGATGGGGATGTTGGTTATTATGAATACGTCAAATGACTTTTATAGATTTGCAAAAGTTTGTCAGTATTCGATATACCCTCTTCTTCTATTCCACACTATTTCTGTTAATGTTCTAATATGATTAAAAAATCAGACCTTCCCTCTAAAACTTGTAAGACCTGTAGCAGACCATTCAACTGGCGAAAAAAATGGATAAAGATCTGGGATGAGGTCCTATATTGCTCAGAAAAATGTCGACGAAATAAGTGACTACTGCTATTCTTTTTCATTCTATACAATTTCTGTTAATGTTAAGGAATGACCAAATTTTCTCTCACAATTTGCCTAACTCTTGCTGTACTTCTTTGAAATACGGGTATTAATTAGGTTCTGCAATAAGGCTGGTGGCATTGATTGCTGACATCGTTTTAATGTTTCATTTTTGTGTTGTGATTTTTATCACTTTTGGGTTTTTCCTAATACCAATTGGTTACATGTATAATTGGGATTGGATTGCAAATATCCAATTACGAATACTTCATAGTGGAATGATGGTATTCATCACACTGGAAACATTATTGGGAATAACTTGTCCACTTACTACCTTTGAAAATAGTTTGCGTGGGATTCACGAATCAAAATCATTTATTGGATATTGGATTAAGAAAATTATTTACTGGGATTTTCCAACCCAATTTTTCATTATTTTGTATTGTATCTTTTTAGCATGGACTTTTTTTATGTGGAAACTATATCCACCCAGAAGCACTAAAAGCATTAAAAAAATTAGATAAAGGAACTAAGAATTTGTTACGGTTGGTTAATGGATATCTTATTAATCAACCTCAGCCCGAATCTTGATAATATTGGTTTGTACCTCTTGGATACTTATTCGCCTATAATCCCTTTTTTTGACGATATAATAGGCGTGGGCACTAACAAATAATTTTCCTTTTACTACTAGGATTTTATTAACATTTAAGTGATTTGCTAGTTTTAATAAAGTCTAATGTTGCGTCGGAAGATTACTGATGGTTTCATTGAGGTGTTGTTGGTATTCGTTGTAGCTGAATTCATGGGGATGCGGTGACATTAAGGTCAATCGTAAAGTATACTTTTGTAGTCGGAGGATTTCTGGGAAATACCATCGAACATGAATATTTTTTTACGATAAAGTAGTTCCAAAAAGTGATTAATACTAAGTATGGCGCAAATTATAGGGATTATAACATTATTTTTTTTTACGGTATTAATTATGGGTAATTCAAATTCTCAAATACCTTTAGATGAAATGTTAAGTCAATTTCAATGGGAAAAAAGGATATTACTTCTCATAACCGATGAGGAAGATATTAAACTAATAAACGGTGTAAATGCGTTTTTTAATGAACAAATGTGTCAGAATAAAAATAGAAATTTAGAGTTATTTAAGATTGTTGGGGATGAAATTAGTAAATATAAAATACCTAAAAAATATGTAGGAAAGAGGGGTGTTTGGTTAATTGGTTACGATGGGGGCGATAAAGCATATTCAAGAGACCTTTCTCTGCTCAACCAATTATATGATATTATAGATAAAATGCCTATTAGGCTGAATGAAATGGCAAATGAAAATTCCAACTGTAATTAGACATTATAAATAATCTATTATGTAAGAACGAAAGGCGTTAAGTTTGTCAGTTATAAAGGATCAATTACGCCAGTTAACAATATCTATACTTGTGGAGTAGTTTTGCTCGGGCGGTTATTTCGTTCAACAAGTTTTATCACTAAGTTATGAGTATGGAAATATTAAATAATATTGGCAAAGATAGGCAATGATTGATTTTAAAGTAAACCTTGGAAATGGTTCAATTTCACTAATTCAAACTAAAGTATTTCATTTGGAAGAATTATATTCGATAGCAAGCAATCCAATTATTTGGGAACAGCACCCTGAAAATGATAGATGGAAAAAGGAAAAATTTAACATTTTTTTCAAAAGCGCTATTAAAAATGAGTTAGGTTGTTTCTCAATATTTGATAATAGCCATAACAAATTTTTTGGCTCAACAAGATACTACTCATATGATGAAAATGATAAAGCGGTTAGAATTGGATATACATATATTTCTCCAGAGTATTGGGGAACTACAACTAACAACTCAATTAAAAAGATGATGTTAGATTACATTTTTAAATACCTTGATAAGGTCTATTTTGACATTGGTGAGCAGAATTTCCGCTCCAGAAAAGCCACCGAAAAATTAGGGGCAAAATTATTTTTGGATGATGGTGGTGGGATGGTTGTCTATTTACTTAATAAGAATACCTATCATAATTTATAAAACACTTGGAGGGTTTTCTCCTCACCATAATATATAAAGCATAGCAAAAATACGATGTGATCGGATAAATAGAAAAATGTGCTTTTGAATTCTCAAGCCTCAACTCTATTTTCTAATTATAGAAGAATTTTTAGAAAATATATTTCATCTGTAAATATATAAGTCACTATTCCAAACTACGCGTTTGTGGTGGAGTAGTTCTAGTTGATAAAATATTTAATGGTTATACTACTAATTAAATCATAACAGAATTAATTCTAATAAGTTGATGGAATGTGATAATGAAACATACTGGTGGTTGTCTTTGTGGAGATGTCCGATTTGAGGTTGAGGGTGAACCTTCTATGGTTGGTCTGTGTCATTGCAGATATTGTCAATTAAGGACTGGCAGCGCTTTTGGTATATCTATTTACTTTCCCACAACTAAAATAAATGTAATTAGCGGTCGCTTTGATAAATATGCTTATGATACGTCGAGTGGAGGAAAAGTTGTGGTGGATAGGTGTAAAACCTGCGGCACATCGTTGTTCTGGGAATTAAAACTGGAGAAACTTAGGGGTCTTAAGGGAACTGCCGGGGGTTCTTATGATCCTCCAACTTTTTGGTATAAAATAGAACATGAGGTCTTTGCCCGTTCTAAAGCAAATTTTTGTACTATCGATGTTCCAGTGTCTTATACAACGTCTTTTACGTCCCTTCCTGTAAAACACGAAGAACCTAGATTAATTGGAGGTTAAACGAGAGGGACATTATCACATCCAATAATAAGAAGCGGAGTAGTAGTGTTTGATCTGTTCTTAAACAGTATAAAGAACTATAAAATATGGTTGGAATACTTAAAATCGTGAAAGACTAATATGCATAAGAAAAAAATAATCAGTCCTTGTGTGTCTGTGTGTCGTTTAGATACTGAAGAGGTCTGTATAGGTTGTGGTAGAACCCGTAAAGAAATACGAGAGTGGACATTTTATAGTGACAAAAGACGAGTTACTATAATGCAGAGATTGGGTGTTTAGTGTAAAAACTATTCGATGTTATTTGATAGCCCAAAAGTAGAAGCTACCAATTTTGCTTTGCAAAGACTTATAGCACTAAATTTATCATTTGGAATAAGAACCGCCGTAACAGAGTGAGTCGTTTATATTGAACAATAATGAAAAATTAGATGCGTCTTCGCGTTTTCAAGACCGCCTACCTATATCATCTGATAAATTAATGGAAAAGTTGGACGAATGGGATATTAGTTATAAATGTTTTAGTCATGTCCCACTTAGTACCGTGGCCGAATCTAAACAGGTTCAAAATCAATTTTTGAATAAAAAAAAAGGTGGTGGCCATATTAAAAATCTATATCTCAGGGACCATAAAAAAAATGATATTTTAATCGTGGCTGAACAAGATTGTAAAATCGATTTGAAGAGATTAAAAGAAATTTTAAAAATGGGTCGTCTGTCGTTTGGCTCTCCAGATAGACTTATGGATAACTTGGGAGTTCGCCCAGGCGCAGTAACACCTTTTTCAATGATTACTGGTGTGAAAAAAAATGTAAGCTTATTTTTAGATGCTGATTTAAAATCATGTTTAAAAATTTATGCTCATCCTCTTGTTAATGATAGAACTCTAGAAATTTCAATAGAAAATTTAGAGGACTTCTTTGATAAAATTGGGGTAGTTCCAAATTGGATAAGTTTTAATGTTATTAAATAGGTTATTATTTTAATAAAAATTAATAATAAACAAAAGTGGTATGCGGTCTTTATAAGAAAGTAATTTCATGAATTCAACTATCTGCAACATTGTAACCTAAGCCTGGTATATTAAATTTTATTTTTTATGCTCCCCTAATCTTCCTTCCTTCTGAATGAAGTGATCTGATATTCTCATCACTCTCAGTAAAAGCATTAACCGTATCGGAAAGATCTTCAAAGTATTCTTTTGGGTAGCTAATACCCATACCAGATGGAGTTCGGAATAATAATGAACTAATCAAGTGATTATTCTCTGATGCAATTTCGACAAAACTATTAACCATTTGGAAATTTATAACATCATGAAAGAGATACACGCATTGCTTGTTTGCTGATTCTTTACAGGCTAAAAAATCTTTAGTTTGTTGTTGAGGTGTATGCCCACCATCGATTAATACAAGGTCAATCCCTCCCTTAAAATTTTTGGTTATAACGTTAGTAACATCTTCTGGACTTTTTGCCTTAATAGCTCGTATTTCTGCTGAAATTTGTTTACCCAATTTATTTGTTTCTTTGATCCCGAGTGCTTCTTCTGGTCTTGGGCAAATATCAATGGCGACGATACGGGATGTTGGGCACATAAGACCAAGAGCTAAAGTTGTCCAGCCGAAAGAGTTTCCAATTACGAAAATATTTTTTGGTTTAATGATAGAAGTTATACAATTGACAAACACGAGTTCCGAGATTGCCAAGCCTCCGCCACGGCAGATGATCTGACCATTTTGGCGAATATACGAGAAGGGTAGATAGGCATGATTAAACCCTGGAAAATGCAATGGAGAAAGTGAAGACTGCACTTCATAGCCATTTTTTTCATAGAGCTGTATTAAATCGACTAAAAATTTACTCATGTAATAAGATGCCTAGGTTGGTTCAAAGGGCTACTTTAATTTATATAAAGTGATCGTATTATTCTTAGACTTAACATAGGAGTGCTAATTTTCTATTATTTAGAATTAAAGTATAAATAATTTTTCGGCAAGTTATAGAAAAATGTTGGGCAGTTTGGAATGAATAAGAATGATGAAACTAACTTTGATTTTGGTGTAATTAAGACTGAAAGGTTAACTGGGACGATGAGTATATTTATGCTTAAGTATGAGATAAATAAAATGCGCAAAGGGAGGGTAATTTTTAACGGTGGTGAATTGAAATTTGGCGACTGAAATGTCTAGCCCACTTAGGTACATTTTATACTATTCCCCTATTTATCTATGGCTCTTAAGATTATATTGGCTTTCATCCAATTAGTTTGGGCGGAGTCATTTTGGGTTTTATTTTTTCATAGGCCATCCCAATAGCCAGTAATCTTCTGTCGTCATTGGGCGGGCCATCAAATCCAATTGCGACAGGTAATCCGTTTGTTGTGAGACCAATAGGTAATGTTAACCCTGGATTTCCGCTTAAAGTCGCTGGTTGTACATTGTGGCTAGAGGCCATTAAATATGGAACGTCCTTTTCGCCTAGCCTATGGAGTTTTTGGTCGTTAAGCTTATTAGCTGGAACTAACGTTGATGGGAAAGCCAGTATGTCTAAGTTATTTACAGAAAATATTTTAGCATAAATTTGTTGAAGATCTGGTCTGAGCTTATGAACAGCATGATTGTATTCTTTTTCGGACACATTATCTGTTGAGGTAATGTCGATAAATACTTGTTTTAATCCACTAGCCGTTATTTTGCTCACTAAATTGCTATACTCTATATTTAAGCCTGACGCCTTTAAATAAGCAGGTAGTGCCCTAATTACTTCATACCTTACGATTGAATGTCCAATTTGGTTAATCAGGTTTTCAAGGCCAACCAAGTTAACCTCAATAATTTCCGCCCCTTCTTTTACAAGGTTATCCAGTTCAGAGTTAAACATCCGGTAAATTTCTGGATCACAGCCAATACAGAAAAATTGTTTGTCTATACCAATCCGTAGTTTAGAGATTTTGATATTAGGGATTTTGTTCTCGCCTGAAATAGCGGTATCTAGAAGTGCGAGGTCTGCCACTGTTCTTGCCATTGGTCCAATTGTATCCCTAGTCCATGATAGTGGAACAACGCCTTCCTGTGAATACCTATTGATGCTAGGCCTAAGCCCACTGATACCACACCATGCTGATGGGTTTCTGACGCTACCTCCTGTATCGGTCCCGAGTCCGGCTGGAGCCAGTCTCGCAGCAATTGCGGCGGCTGTGCCACTTGAAGATCCAGAGGGTGATCTCTCAATGTCATATGGATTTTTTGTTGCTCCAAATGCACCCCATAAAATTTCTTCGTCCTTTCTTGTCCTTGTTATCCCCGGAGTGAATGCTAATTCATGCATATTGCTTTTGGACATAGTTATAGCGCCCGATTTTAATAATGCCGTTATCACAGGACCATGAGTTTTCGGAGTAAAATTTTTTAATGATTGTGTCGCTGCTGATGTTATAAACCCTTCAACGTCGATATTATCCTTAACCACTAAGGGTAACCCGTGAAGTATTCCAACCTTCTCTCCCGAAGTTAATTTTTGGTCGGCATTAAATGCGGCGGCTAGAAACTGATTTTCGTTGAAATTAATCAAAGAATTAATATTTGTCCATATTCTAGCTTGTTCGATCAGGCCCTCCGCAATTTCTAAACAAGATAAGTTTCTTTGGGCTATTTTCGATACTATTTCACTTGCGCTAAGTTCTGTAATTTCCATACGTTTGAGCCTAGTAATAATTTATTGAAATGTAAAAATATTTTGACGAAGGAGGAGTATCTTCTAAACTGTGAGTGTTGTAAAAAAAGCATTACATATTGGAATGGAATTTAGGATGGGGCAAGATAGTTATGACTATATTATAGTCGGGGCTGGCAGTGCTGGTTGTGTATTAGCAAATCGTTTAACAGCAACTGGTAAATATAAAGTCCTTCTTTTAGAAGCTGGAGGTGAGGATAGGAACCCCTGGATACATATCCCTATTGGCTATGGAAAAAATTTCTCAAATCCTAATATTAATTGGATGTATTCATCCGAGCCTGGAACTGACTGGGTTAAGCGAAGAATTCAGCAACCGCGTGGTAAAGTTCTTGGGGGATCAAGTTCAATAAATGGCCTTATCTATATGCGAGGTCAGAAGGAGGATTACGAGCATTGGCGTCAATTGGGTAATACAGGTTGGGGTTATGAACAAGTACTGCATTATTTTAAGAAATCTGAAGATCAAGAAAATGGTGAGGGGGAATTCCACGGAGCGGGCGGTCCATTAACAGTTTCCAATCCGAGAGAGACGCATCCTATGGCCGACGCTTACATACAAGCTGCAATTGGTTCTGGCTATAAATTAAATAATGATTTTAATGGTGTTGAGCAGGAGGGTTTTGGCTATCAACAATGGACCACCAGGAATGGCTGGCGTTGCAGCGCGTCTACTGGTTTTTTAAACCCAGCACGAAAACGAAAAAATCTAATAGTGGTATCAAAGGCACACATTAATCGTATAATTTTTAATAATTTGCGTGCTGTTGGTGTTGAATATGAACGGCGGGGTCAAATTAAAAACGTGACAGCTAACCGTGAAGTTATAATAGCGACAGGGGCTTATAACTCACCTCAATTATTGCAATTATCTGGTGTTGGGCCGGCCGATCATTTATCTGATCTTGGAATCAAAATAGTCCTAGATAAAAAAAGCGTAGGAAAAAACCTTCAAGATCACTTTAATGCACCATTGATGTTTGAATTAAACAAGAACTTTACGGTTAATGATGTTCTCAACCAGTGGGGCCCAAAAATAAAACAAGGTTTGCGGTATTTATTCCAGCGGCGTGGCCTTTTAAGTATGGGCGTTGCTTATGCTGGCGGCTATATCAAGGCTCATCCGGATGCTGTGTCTCCCGATATTCAGAATTTACTAATGCTATTCACTTCTGAATTAATTGGCGGGCAGGTCGATCCATTCCCAGGGTGCGCCTCAGTTGTTGCTCTTTTAAGGCCAGAGAGTAGAGGAACTGTTGATATCTCCTCGGCGAACCCTAAGTCACCACCAAAAATAACATATAATTTTTTAACTGCGGCTAAGGATAGGGAAACTCTAATTCTTGGAGTTAAGAAAATTAGAGAAATTATGAGCCACCAATCTATTAACCGCTATATTGTTAGGGAAGTTCGCCCGGGATCAGAACTTAACCGCGATGAAGATATTCTTGATTTTCTCGAGAAGAGCGGACGAACTAGTTATCACCCAGTTGGTACTTGTAGAATGGGATCTGATGATGAGGCTGTTGTTGATCCGCGTTTACGGGTTAAAGGTATCCAGTCGTTGAGAGTGGTTGACGCATCTATTATGCCAACACTTGTTTCTGGCAACACTAATGCGCCAGTTATAATGATTGGAGAAAAGGCATCTGATATGATTTTGGAAGATGCAGTTGGTTAATTCTAAATTTTAATATTCTATAAAATTAGAAATAATGTTTAATAGAAGTTATTATAAATTGAGGATTCAAATTGTTTTTAGATAAGGAATAACGGTGGCCTTTAAATGCGTGGTATCATGCCGCGTGGGTTCATGAGATTAAAGGCGAAAAGCCTCTCGCGCGAACTCTACTTAATGAAGATGTTGTTTTATTCCGTGATGCTAATGGAGAGGCCCATGCGCTTGAAGATCGGTGTTGCCACCGCGCGACACCCTTAAGACTAGGCGATGTTGTCACAGAGGGTTTGCAATGCGGTTATCATGGCATGATTTTTAATGGTGCCGGTAAGTGTGTAAAAATTCCAGGTTAGAAAAAATTTCGCCTTATGCTAAAGTACGTAGCTTTCCTATTATTGAGCGGCAAGAGATTGTTTGGATCTGGATGGGGGGCCCGGCCTTAGCCGATGAAACTAAATTAATTATAGATTTTTCCTGGAACGATGATCATGAAAAATGGCCGCATATTCACGACATGTATCAGGTTGAATGTAATTATATGTTACTCATTGATAATCTTATGGACCTTATGCATATCCCTTATATTCATCGCAACACTATTGGAGGGGGAGATCAGCAGGGACAAGTTGATGCTACAATGGATGTAACACCCCGAGATACGGGTGTTCATTACATGCGATGGATGGAGAACATTTTGCCGCCCCCGACTTATGTAAAAGGTGCCGGTTTTAAAGATGGTACCCTTGTTGATCGCTGGCAAGAGTTTGATATATTGTGCCTGCAACCGTCCTCCAGTGGGTAGGCGCACTTGAATCAGGGCGAGGAGCAAGAGAAAATAGGAACCAGCCAGGTGGTTTTAACATTCGCATTTATCATGGGATCACGCCAAAAACGGAAAGTAGTTGTTATTATTTTTGGACGCCCCTTAATGGCTATAAACCAAAAGAAAAGGAAGCAACGCAGTTACTATATAAAGAAATTGCTTTTACATTCAATGAAGATATTGAATCTCGGCAATCATGTATGGCGGCTACATTGGATCAAGTATTTTTTAATACTAAGGATGACAGTGCTCGGTTGTTGGCTCGGCGTAGCATTGAGCGCATGATCCAGAAGGAGACAAAAGCTCAGTTAGCCCCAGAATTGAGAAATATAGAAGTTTTGTTATAATTTTATTGGATCCGCAAACTGCAACAATGAACCTTTTACAATTTTGAGCGTCCTCTGCATATTTTGAGTATAAGGGTTAGTTTTGGGATCCTTCCATATGTACGTTTGTACTTTCTTGCAGTATATACACCCTCCTTATTCTATAAATATAGCTAGACGGTTACCATTTTGTTAGCCGCTTGAAAAATTTATTTTAATCTAAGAAGATCTCTAGGATGCAAGTGTGATGGTAAAGACCATTTATCCTTTTTCAGGTTGGAAAGCTAACATGTAATAGATTGTGTAGCAGCGGGATAAAAAATATGAAAAGGGGCATAGTACCAAGTTTTTAGAATAATCTCCATAATTTAATTATTCTAATGATAAAAATAATAATTACAAATTAAACGACTAATTTAATATCCTTTAAAAGGGTTTATGGACAGATTATATGAATTAACTTTTGTATCCTATACTTTGCTCGTTATAATTAACAAAAAAATTCGACTAAATATTTAACTTTGATTAGGTGTTAAGAAGTATGTCAAATTATGATTACGATCTCATTACAATCGGTGCCGGTTCCGGAGGTGTGCGCGCGTCTAGGTTGGCGGGTGGTTATGGTGCTCGAGTTGCCGTTTGCGAAGAAGATCGTGTAGGTGGTACGTGTGTTCTCAGAGGATGTATTCCTAAAAAGCTTCTAATCTATGGTGCCCATTATGCAGATTATATGGAAGATGCTAAGAACTATGGTTGGACCTTTGACGGTGTTAAGCACGATTGGCGCAAGTTGATTGAGAATAAAAATGCTGAACTTAGTCGCTTGAATAGTATTTATCTCAATATTTTAAAAAATAATAATGTTGATCTAAAAGAAGGTCGTGGTGTTCTTATTGACGGGCATACTGTCGAGGTTGGCGGTAAACAGCTAACAACAGAAAATATACTAATTGCCGTTGGCGGTTGGCCTTCGATGCCAGATATCCCGGGTATTCAATATGCTATTTCATCAAATGAAGCTCTGGAATTGCCAGTGTTACCAAGACGGATGGTAATTGTTGGCGGTGGTTATATTGCTGTAGAATTTGCGGGTATATTTTCGGGGCTTGGTGTTGATGTAACAGAAATAATCCGTGCAGACAATATTCTCCGTGGTTTTGATAATGATATGCGGGTCTCTTTATTTGAAGAAATGGGAAAGCGAGGTATTACGATAAGAACTGAGACGGAAGTGCGAGGAATAGAGAAAGATGGTGCTATTTTTCATTTGCGATTGGGAAACGAGGAAATAATTGAGACTGATTGTGTGATGTATGCAACTGGACGTAACGCAAATACTAAGGAGTTGGGGCTTGAATTTGCGGGGATTGAGATGAGAAGTAACGGCTCCATCAAAGTTGATGAATATAACCGGACGTCACAACCACATATTTATGCTGTCGGCGACGTAACGGACCGGATACAATTAACACCTGTAGCAATTCAGGAAGGTCACGCTGTAGCTGATATGCTTTTTAATAATAATACACGAACGACGGACTATAAAAATGTACCGTCTGCTGTATTTTCAACACCGCCAATAGCAACTATAGGTCTTACTGAAGAGGAGGCGCGTGTAAAATATGATAAGGTTGACATCTATGATTCAAATTTTAAACCATTGGTACATACGATATCTGGTCGGGATGAGCGTTCGTTCATGAAATTGATTGTTGAACCAAAATCTGATGTAGTTGTTGGTTGCCACATGATGGGTACTGACGCGCCTGAGATTATCCAAGGTATTGCAATAGCGATGAAGTGTGGTGCTACTAAAGCACAGTTTGATTCAACTACGGGCATTCATCCATCCTCTGCTGAGGAATTTGTTACTATGCGATCAAAGCGTGATTAGAAATTAGTTTAATTAAAAGGCTAATTGTTGTTAATTGTGGCTTTGGACCAGACGTTTCTTTATTATTTGAATAAATTAGAGGGCTATTGTATTTTTAATATAATTTTTCCTCGGACATGATTGGTTTCAATAAGATTGTGAGCTTCGCGGATGTTTTCTAAAGGAATAATTTTGGTTTCTGGTGCGACGACGGCTCCAAGTTCATATAGTTCAATTATACGAAGAAGGTGAGCTCGGTCCCGATTTACATTGGGGCGTATTATTTTAATATCACTCCTTGGTGGCTTAGCATTTTTTAGTAAAGGTGCAATGTATGCTATTCTTCCCCCTGTATTTAAAATATTAAGAGTTCGCTCGTGTACTTCTCCTCCGATTAAATCAAAAGCGACGTTAATATTCGATAGAATTTTGTCAAAGTCTTCGGTGTTATAATCGATGGTCTTATCGGCTCCAAGACTGTATAAATATTCATGATTTATGGGACTAGCTGTTGTTATAACTTCAGCGCCAATATGGTGTGCAAGTTGCACAGCATAACTACCAACACCTCCCGCGCCGCCATGAATTAAGATTTTCTCATTTGCCATTAATTTGAGATTATCTTCAATCGCAACTAACGCCGTTAATCCCGTTAAAGCGATGGCTGTTGCGTCATTATGTGACAGGCTATTGGGTTTGTGGGCAACCAAATCTGCATCAATTGCTAATTTTTCAAGGTAGGTGCCTTCTCGACCTGCGGGCAGTACCCCAAAAACAGGGTCTCCTGACTTAAACTCTGTTACGCTATCCCCACATGTTTCTATAACTCCAGAAAAGTCACGACCTAAAACATAAGGGAAAGTAAATTTTTCATTTGTAGGGTATAGGCCTTGGCGCATTTTACTGTCGGCAGGATTGACGCTTGCTGCAAAAATATTTATCAGAACTTCGTTTGAAGAAATTACTGGTTGAGGAATTTCAACAAGATTTAAGACATCTGTGCCGCCAAATTTATTAATCTCGATAGCTCTCATTGGACTAACAATATCCTTTTTAACTGGAGTTTAGTGGGATATAGAGGTATAAAATTTTCTTTTATCAGACTATTATCTACATTTAGACATAGCGAGTAAAGACCATGACAAAAGAATGGTCGCCAAAGAGTTGGCGCAATAAGAATATATTACAAATCCCGAAGTATCCGGATCAGACAAAACTCGAAGAAGCTGAGAAAATACTTTCTGGGTTTCCACCGTTGGTTTTTGCTGGCGAGGCCCGTGCATTGAAACGAGGTCTTGCAAAAGTTGCATCTGGTGAAGCCTTTCTCTTACAGGGCGGAGACTGTGCTGAAAGTTTTCAAGAATTCCATCCTGATAATATTAGAGATACGTTTAAAGTTTTGTTGCAAATGGCCGTAGTATTAATATTTGGAGCGGCTTGTCCTGTGATTAAAGTGGGACGGTTGGCAGGGCAATTTGCTAAGCCTCGTTCAGGGGATATAGAAGAAATTGGAGGATTAAAATTACCAAGTTATCGTGGTGATATTATAAATGGTATAGAATTTGATGAGAAAAAGCGTACACCTGATCCAGACAGGATGATACAAGCTTATAATCAGTCTGCCTCCACATTAAATTTGGTTCGTGCATTTGCCCAAGGTGGTTTTGCCGACCTGCATCGCGTGCATCAATGGAACATGGGATTTGTTGCTGATGGGGCGATTGGAGAGCGTTATAAAGATATAGCGGAGCGCCTAGATGATGCACTTAATTTTATGGCGGCTTGTGGTCTTACCTCTGAGACGACACCTCAATTACAAGAAACAGATTTTTACACTTCGCATGAAGCGCTTTTGCTCAGTTATGAAGAAGCTATGACCCGTATCGATTCGCTGACAGGTGAATGGTATGATACGTCTGCACATATGCTTTGGGTGGGAGAACGGACCAGACAATTGGATAGTGCTCATCTAGAATTTTTGAGGGGTGTTGCTAACCCGATTGGCGCTAAAGTTGGACCCACGACAGATCCAGATTATTTAATTAAATTAATCGATTGTCTGAATCCAAAAAATGAACCTGGCCGCTTAACTTTAATAGCTCGAATGGGGGCTGATAAAGTGGAGGAGGTGCTCCCAGCTTTAGTTCGAAAAATAAAAGATGAAGGACGCATTGTTGTTTGGTCCTGTGACCCGATGCATGGTAACACGGTCAAAGCCAATAGTGGCTATAAAACTCGCCATTTCAATGAAATTCTTCGAGAAGTCGAAGGTTTCTTTTCCGTCCATAGTGCGGAGGGGACCCATCCAGGGGGTGTTCATTTTGAACTTACGGGTCAAGATGTCACGGAGTGTGTTGGTGGCGCTCAAGCAATAACTGAAGCTGATCTTTCTAGTCGTTATCACACTCATTGTGATCCGCGTTTGAATGCTCGTCAGGCATTAGAGCTGGCTTTCGCATTTTCCGATAGGCTTAAAAAAGATCGTATAATAAATAATTCAAGTGTCATGAAACAGGTTGTTGCTGGTTTTTAGTTGTTTTGAAATTAAGGCATGGGCCCTTTGTATTAGTTAAGTTAATATTTTTATTACATTTATCTAACCATGTAATTGACGTTAAGGCTACGTGATTAGGTCGTCTCTCGAGGTATTGACTGGTTTGAGGCTCTCCTCTAATGCTAGCCTAACACAACTATATCTTATTAAGTGAATTACATTAATGACTAATAACCTCTTAATTGCGCTTGCCCAAATAAATTCTACTGTTGGTGATGTTGACGGTAATATTGAATTAATTAAAAAGGCTCGAAAAGCGGCCAGTATTGCCGGTGCGGATATCGTGATAGCTGGTGAATTAACAGTCAGTGGTTATCCTCCAGAAGATTTGGTTCTGAAACCGGCATTTATGGATTGTATTGAAGAAAAAGTTTTAGCTTTGGCTGCAAAAACTGCAGATGGGGGTCCTGCTCTAATAGTAGGCGCACCTTGGCGGCAAGATGGTAAACTCTTTAATGCAGTGATGTTGCTGGATAAGGGAGAAATTATCACTATTCGCTATAAGAATTTACTGCCTACGTACGGTGTTTTTGATGAGGATCGTGTCTTTGAGAGAGGACCTATGCCGGGACCTATTTCTTTCAATGGCGTTCGACTTGGTGTGATGATCTGTGAAGATATGTGGGAACCAGATGTCACAGAGTGTCTTGATGAATCAGGGGCAGAAATTTTGATTGTAATCAATGGGTCACCTTTCGAAGTAGACAAGTCGGATCGCCGTTTAAATTTAGCGGTTGCCCGTGTAACGGAAACTGGTTTGCCACTAGCATATATAAATTTGGTTGGTGGTCAGGATGAACTTGTATTTGATGGTGGCTCATTTGTATTGAATGCCGACCGCCAACTCCAAGTGCAGATGCCAGCTTTTGTAGAAGGGTTATTTATTAGTGAATGGATAAAATCTGATGAAGGATGGTCTTGTTTAAAAGGTGATATAGAGCCAGCTCTTGAAGCTAAAGAACAAGCTTTAATGTCAATTTATCATGCAATGGTTTTGGGTCTCAGAGATTATGTAAATAAAAACCACTTTCCTGGAATTATTTTGGGGTTGTCTGGGGGCATTGATTCTGGCCTTTCAGCTGCGGTCGCTGTTGATGCAATCGGCGCTGAGCGGGTACATTGTATAATGATGCCATCGCCATATACTTCTAACGAAAGTCTGGAGGATGCGGCTGAGCAGGCTACTCTCTTAGGCATCACATACGATACCGTTCCAATAAATGATGCTATGCAGGCTTTTGAGGCTATGCTAGCACCAATATTTGGCAATACGGAACCGGATACTACGGAAGAAAATATTCAGGCTCGTGCGCGTGGGCTTATTATTATGGCAATTTCAAATAAGCGTGGCTTTATGCCGCTAACTACGGGTAACAAGTCAGAAATGTCAGTTGGATATGCAACGCTTTATGGTGATATGTGTGGTGGCTATTCCGTTTTAAAGGATGTTTATAAGACTACAGTATTCTCCGTATCAAATTGGCGCAATAAGAACCTTGTGCCAGGATTTATGGGCCCACAGGGCTTGGTTATTCCCGATCGTATAATAAATAAAAGACCATCTGCAGAGTTAAAACCTGATCAATTCGACGACGATAGCCTGCCGACTTATGACGTTCTTGATGATATATTAATTAGCTTGATTGAGGGTGAGAGCGCGGTAGATGATATCGTAGCAAAAGGCCATGATCCGGATACGGTGCGACGTGTTTGGCACATGCTTGACCGGGCTGAGTACAAACGCCGCCAAGCGCCGCCAGGTGTAAAAATTTCTTCTCGGGCCTTTGGGCGTGATCGCCGTTATCCTATTACCAATGGATTTACTAACTTAATGTGGAAAAATTAATAATTTGATTGTTGGTTTCATAAGTTAAAAAATTTAAGACGCGGTC
>CAJQSN010000064.1 GCA_905614355.1 uncultured Rhodospirillales bacterium
ATCTAATTTCACGGTTGGAATACGTTCTAATTGATAAGATGAGATTTCCAGAACATAAGTACCCCTTTCGTCTAGCGGTAAAAGATCTAGTGCCGGAATTCCATAATTACCACCAATCTCGGCTTGGTAACCTGCCTGATTAAATATATGACCAATTAGCGCCGTCGTAGTTGATTTTCCATTAGTGCCAGAAATACCGATAAAGCGAGCCTTGGTATTTTCACGCGCTAACAAATCGATATCACAAATAATTGCACAATCCGCCTCTCTTGCGCGCAGAGTTAAACTATGTGGTTCTGGATATTGATCTGGAATACCGGGGCTCAATACTAGCGTATCAATCTTAGACAAGTCACTTTGATAAAGGTTGGTTAGCTTAATTCCTTCCATTTCCGCGCTTTCGCGTTTTTCCTTAGTATCATCCCAAGCCCAAACATCGGAGCCACCAGCCTTTAAAGCACGTACCGCAGACAATCCAGAACGACCCAATCCAAAAACCCCAATCGACTTATTAGCAAAGGAAGTTATAGTAATCATTTCAACTTTATACTCTATTTCTTTAACGTAGCTTTAATGTTGCCAATCCGGCAATTGCTAAGATTACGGCAATAATCCAAAAACGTATGACTATTGTTGGCTCAGCCCAGCCCTTTTTCTCAAAGTGATGATGTAGCGGCGCCATTGCAAATACGCGCTTTCCTGTGAGTTTGAACGATACGACCTGAACAATCACCGAGACTGTCTCTAAAACAAATAAACCGCCCGCAATGGCCAGCACTAACTCGTGCTTGGTAATCACAGCAACAGAACCAAGCGCCCCACCCATTGCTAATGAGCCAGTATCTCCCATAAAAACCATAGCTGGCGGTGCATTAAACCAGAGGAAACCGAGCCCAGCGCCTATAAGTGCTCCACAAAAAATAGAGAGTTCACCCACTCCCGGCAAATAATTTAGCTGTAAATAATTGGAGAATATAGAGTTCCCAACCAAATAGGCTATTAAAACAAAAACGCCTGCCACAATCATTACAGGAACAATGGCTAAGCCATCCAAGCCATCCGTTAAATTAACAGCATTAGATGCTCCCACTATAACTAATGAAGAAAATACAATAAAAAACCAACCCAAATCAATCAGCACTGATTTGAAAAATGGTATGGCCAAAGAGGTCGCCATAGAATCTTGAACAAGTGTCATAATATAGATTGTGGCAATGATCGCTATCAACGATTGTAATACTAATTTTAATTTTCCTGACAAACCTCTGGGATTTTGCCGAGTGACTTTTATGTAGTCGTCGATAAAACCTATCAAACCGAAACTAACTGTAACGCCAATAGTTACCCAGATAAAACCGTTGTATAAATCAGCCCAAAGAAGCGTTGAAAGAACCAGCGCTAGTAAGATCATTACACCACCCATCGTTGGTGTACCTACTTTTGTAATAAGATGGCCCTCAGGACCATCGTCTCGGATCGGCTGGCCTTGCTTCTGATGAAGCTTTAAATAATTAATGATAAAAGGCCCACAAATAAAGCTGATAATCAGAGCGGTTATCAGAGCTCCACCGGTTCTAAAAGTAATATAACGGAACAGATTTAGAAATGCTAATTGATCAGAAAATTGCACAAGAGTATTAAATAACATTTGAGTTCTCACTATTTTTTTATAGAGCTAACATTTAATTCGATATTGGGATTCATCAGTCGATCAACGACTTTACTCATTTGACTGCTCGCGGATCCCTTCACTAGGACAATATCACCCGGCTTAAGTGCATCAAGCAAAGGCTTAATAATTTCATCTGATCTATCCGCGTGCTCCGTCTTGATGGTACTAGGGAGTTTATAGCACATGCGTCTCATCTCTGGCCCTACTGTAAACACGATATCTACCAGTGCATCGCTAATTTTATCAGCAAGAGCACAATGAAGCTCAGTTGAATTAGCTCCAAGTTCCTTCATATCACCCAGTATACAGATTCGCCGTCCTAATGTTTTTGGCTCTAGTTTTGATAAAACTTCTATTGCCGCAGAAACTGAAACGGGGCAAGCATTATAACTATCATCAATCAACTCAAAATACCCATCTTGAATGGGTATTGTATGAAACTGGCCACGACCCTTAAACGGCTTAATATTGACAAATGATTGAGCTGCTTCAATCACATTAGCCCCTACCGCATATACAGTGGCAAGTACGGCAAGACTATTTTGAACCCAGTGCCGTCCTGGCATCGAAAGTTGATATGTAAAATTACTATTATCCCAACAAACCTTAACTGACGAACCCTGTGAATCTAATACAAAATCAATAAGCCTAAATTGAGAATCATTATGCTTACCAAAGCTAATAACATTGCCCGCTCCAGCAGATAATGCCGCCAAGCGCAATAGGTCAAAATATTGATTGTCTCGATTAAGAATTGCCGTACCACCTTTTTCTAACCCATCAAATATCTCGGCCTTTGCCAGCGCAATCTCATCAGTTGAAGAGAAGAACTCAGTATGAGCTGCCTCAACAGTTGTTATCAATGCAACATTTGGGCGAACTATTTGTGATAATCGTGTCAGCTCTCCTGAGTGGTTCATGCCCAACTCAAAAATTCCATAGTCAGCATCTCTCGGTAAATGAGCCAAAGAGAGCGGCACACCAAAATGGTTATTGTAGCTGCCAAGGTTAAACGATGCCCTACCTTGACCAGAGAGCAAACTACCAAGAGCCTCTTTAACTCCGGTCTTACCTACACTGCCGGTAACACCAATTATATTCGCCGCAGATCTGTTACGCCCGCCGCGTCCCAATTCATCAAGAGCCTGAATAGTATCGGTCACCTTCAACATTGGTATATCTTGGGCAATACCATTCACGGCGCGAGAGACGACTGAGGCCACAGCTCCTTTCTTCAACGCATTCTCTATGAAGTTATGACCATCGAAATTAGGGCCAGGAATGGGGATGAATAGGTCTCCAGGTTCAATCGTCCTACTATCAATTGAAACACCCGTCGCGACCCAATACTTTGAGGACTTACCACCTGTCAGCTTGACAACTTCTTCTGATGTCCATAAAGATTCAGGATCGGTCATAAATTACCCCGAACAACAGATCTTACAGCCTCAACATCATCAAATGGCATTTCAACACCGTCTATAAGTTGGCCTTTTTCGTGCCCCTTGCCAGCAATAACCAACAAATCTCCAGTCGAAAGGCTTTTCACTGCTGTAGCTATAGCATCCATCCTATCAGCTATTTCAATTGCACCTGGTGATGCCGACTTAATTTGCGCGCGAATTTGGGCTGCATTCTCGTATCGTGGATTATCATCAGTTATGATGACTTCATCAGCTAACTGGGTAGCAATTTTTCCCATTTTTGGGCGCTTACCATGATCCCTGTTTCCGCCACAACCAAATACAATCTTAAGTTTATTTTTAGTATACGCACGAAGGGAATTTAAAACATTCTCTATAGCGTCCGGTGTATGGGCATAGTCAACAAATATTCTCGACCCGTTGGCCGTGCACGCAACTAACTCCACCCTACCTTTTACACCTTGTAATTTTGATAATGAACGTGTGGCCGTTTCAGGATTTAGACCACTAGCGATAACGATAGCCAATGCGCACAACGCATTCATAGATTGGAAATCCCCGATCAGGGGTAACATTAAATCATATGCGCGTCCGAACACACTTAAAGATAGTCTTTGCCCATCAGGGAAAGCTTCAATATTTTCTAGAATAACATCACTTGCACTTTTACCAAAATCAATAAGATTAATATTACGTTTCTTTAACGTTCTTGAAATTTTTATAGCCACCTTATCATCTGAATTGATAACAGCCATGCCTCCTGGATTAAGAACTTCCGTAAATAATCGATGTTTGGCGTCAAAATAACTTTCCATCGTCTCATGGTAGTCGAGGTGATCACGACTAAGGTTGGTAAATGCAGCAATTCCAACATCAATGCCATCTAACCGGAACTGACTTAGCCCATGACTCGACGCTTCTATAACAACGTGTTCAATGCCACCTTTGTTGAGCTTCAAAAGTGCTTTATGAAGTTCGATGGGATCAGGTGTTGTAAGATATCCACTTTCACTCCCCCACGGGGCAACCAAACCAAGCGTGCCTATGCTTGCAGCTGGCCGGTCACATATTTGCCAAATCTGTCGAGTAAACTCGGCTACAGATGATTTACCATTTGTACCTGTTACGGCTACAACATGTTGAGGCTGTGGTTTATAGAATTTACCCACCATCTTAGCATATTGCTTACGCGGGTTAGGATCTGGTATAAAACAAACTGAGGGATTAGCTTTCATTTTAGAGGGAGCCTTATCTGGAGTAAGCACAGCAACCGCCCCAGCATTAACCGCATCCATAATGAAATCATAACCGTCTACATTCTCACCAGGAAGAGCCGCAAATAAAAAACCGGGTCCGACCTCTCGAGAATCGGAAGTTATACCTAGAACCTCAGTATCTATAAACTCCACACCTGACATGTCCTTAAATTCGTAGCCAGATAATAATTCTTTTAATTGCAACGTGAATTTCCTAAAATTTTAGCCATTCGTTTAGTTCAATTTTTCTTTGCTTTAACTTCTATAAATAAATCGTCCCCAGGCTTTGGTAATTTTTCTACTCGTTGGGATGGAATCAAACCCAATAAAGGTGCCATCCGTTTGACAACATTAGCAACGACAGGGGCAGCAACCCAACCACCAGTTGCATAGCCATGTGTGCGTTGTGTTCCTTTGGGTTCATCCAGCATAGCTAAAACAACATATTTAGGTCTATCCATTGGAAACGCAGCCACAAAAGATGCCATTCTCCGATTACGATCATAGCCTCCACGGTGGCCCCTTTTTTCAGAAGTACCGGTTTTGCCGCCAATCAGATAACCCGGCACATCTGCATTACGACCAGTTCCATGCTTGACAACCAATCGCATTAAACCTCGCATTTTTTTTGAGGTGTCTTTGAATAATACACGTGAACCAACCAGCTTCTCTCCTTCTGCTATCTTAATCATCCGAGGGCGGTATAAAATTCCCCCATTGACCACGGCTGCTATCCCGGAAACTAATTGAATTGGGCTAACAGAAATACCATGACCATAAGAAATGGTCATAGTATTAATTCGACGCCAATGGGCGGGTGTCAACGGTGTACCTATTTCTGGCAAGTCAATACGGGCTGGCGTCAGCATCCCAAAGCGTTTTAGATATTTTTTTTGACCAAGAGTACCAACTTCGAGGGCTATTTTTGCAGCGCCAATATTAGATGAGTAAACAATAATCTCTGGTACTGACAACCACCGGTTCTTTGCATGATAATCAGATATTTTAAATCGAGATATTTTAATCGGCTCTGTCGCATCAAAGCGATCTTTGAGCTGTGCTGCACCACTATCAAGAGCCATGGCGACTGTAAATAATTTAAACGTCGAGCCCATTTCGTATACGCCTTTGGTCGCTCGGTTAAAACCAGAAATCTCACCGGCAGTAATGGGTTTATTTGGATTAAAATCTGGCAGTGAAATCATTGCCAGAACCTCACCATTAGTGGCGTCCAATACTAGTCCCGCTGCGCCAATGGCCTTAAACTCCAGCATTGCTCGGACTAACTCTTCACGTAATACAGACTGCACCCGAATATCGACGGATAACTTAAGCGGCTCATCTGTTTCAAGAAGAATTTTATCAAAATAACCCTCAATGCCTGATAATCCCCGACCATCAATATTGGTAACCCCGAGCGCATGGGAAAGCAGACTACCATGTGGATAAACGCGGCGTTCTGTCCCCTGAAAATCAAACCCAAGAACACCTAATGTGTTAACCAAGAATTGCCTCTTAGGTGTAAGGTTGCGCTTCAACCAAACAAAAGATTTATTAGAGGACAACTTCTCCTCCATTCTTTTTTTATTGATATCAGGAAACAAGCGTAGCAATTTTTGGGTTGCTTCCTTTGGATCTAGAATTTGGTGGGGATTCGCATAAAGTGAAGCAGTTGGTAAACTTGTTGCCAATAAAATACCATTGCGATCAACAATATCAGAGCGGACTTTGGGCATTTCCAAACCTACAGCAAGACGAGGACCTTGGGATTCTTCTGAAATCTGCTCTACTACTGCCAACTCGACCAAACGAAATGCTACAACAATAAAGGCTAATGTAAATAAAGCGCCAGTAACCAGCAAACGATTCCGACTTGTATCCAATGCTTGCCGGCGTATTCCTTCGAATTTAATATGAGTAGGAAATTCTGAAGCCAGGTCTTCGGCTGGAGCTATCACGTCAGCGGGACTAAATGGATGCCGAAGACGCTCAAACTTCATAAGCGGGACGCCTTTTTTCTGTTCATTATTGAAGTTTTATCCATGAGTACTTTATTTTTAATGTCTCCTTTGAGAACCAAACCATTGGAAAGATCTTTAGCCGACTTAATTTGATTTGGTTTAGTTGGATTCATTTTGAAATAACGTTTGGCAAGATCTTTTATCCTACTAACATCATTCAGATGGCTCCATTCAGCATTCAAAACATGGATGGACTCTTGATCAGTCACAATATCTCTATTAATATTATTGAGATGTTGCTCAAGATCAGTTACCTCATATTTTAAGAAAAATAAAGCAACGCTCATAATTGATGCGAGTAAGAGAGTAAATATTGTTGTCTGTCGCATTTTGTTTATCCATTTTTTTAAAAAGCTAGTTTAACCAAGCTGGTGCTGCAGTCCTCACGGCCACGCGAAGTCTGGCAGACCTAGCTCTAGGGTTTAATGACACTTCATCTGCACTAGGCTTAATTACTCCTCGCTTTATCAAATTAAAACTTGGTGCTAAATTTGAATCTATATTATCAGGCATATGGCGAGAACCCTTTGAAGCCACCCCACTGTGTTCATGAAAAAAAGATTTTATTTTCCGATCTTCCAGTGAATGAAATGCTACAGCCGCTAAACGCCCACCTGGACCTAATATCCTTTCAGCTCCTATAAGACCACGTTCTAACTCACCAAGTTCGTCATTTACTTGGATGCGAAGCGCCATGAAGGTTCTGGTCGCTGGGTCAATACCATCCTTAGAACGGCGCACATTCGCATGTATTATACTTACTAACTGGAAAGTTGATAAAATAGGGTTAATTTTACGGGCTGCAATAATTCCGCGAGCAATACGCCGTGAATAGCGCTCGTCACCATATTGAAATATAACGTTAGCAATTTCTTCTTCCGACGCACCGTTTATAAAATCAGCGGCTGTTGGGCCCTCGCTTTCCATTCGCATGTCAAGCGGACCATCAAACCGGAACGAAAATCCCCTATATGGATCATCAATTTGAGGTGATGATACACCCAAATCAAGCATCACTCCATCGACCTGGTTAACACCTTGTTCCGCCATAATTGAAGCTATGTTGCCAAAACGTCCCTGAAGCAGCGTCAAACGACCATCATATTCACTAACTAATTTAGCACCAAAAGTAATAGCAGATGGATCTCTATCAATGCCAAAGACCTGGGTGGTTGCAGCATCCAGAATAGCTTTGGTATAACCACCCCTGCCAAATGTACCATCTATATAAATTCCGCCATCTCGCAGATCTAATCCGGATAATACTTCCTGGGTCATCACAGGAATGTGCCCAAGATTCATAACCCAACATCCTCTTGCAAAGATTTAAGTTGTAGCGTAGCACCGTGGGCTTTTATTCGTTCAAAGGCTCTATGATTATAAGCCTTATAGGCCTCAGGCTCCCATATCTGAAAGCGTGTGCCCCGACCAACAAATACAGCTTCTTCACCTAGGCCTGCATACGCTCTAAGCTCTGCAGGTAAGAGTATACGGCCTTCAGTGTCATAGGTTATTTCATAAGAATTTCCTAGCAGAGTAACGGCAAGATCATCTTGTTCATCTGAAAATAATTTTAGTTCATCCAAACTATCAATGATACGCTGGATAAACATTTCACCGCACCCCTCGATTAATGGGTATTTAAACGATCTGTATAAATAAATCCCAGGAAATACATCAGGAGGACCTCGTTCTTTTAAAACCGGTTTGGACAGAGCATCGCGAAATGCCTTAGGAACAGAAATACGCCCTTTCTTATCAATCTTATTGGTATGTCGGCCGATTAGCACAGCCATTTTTTCCGCCTTAAAACATTATCACGGCAAACTCTTGCTGATTTCTAAGAGTAACAACATCCTTTTTTCAAAAAACATATTGTCAGCCGCTAAAAAAATTGCGCTTAAGCCCCGATTTGCTAGAAGGACCGTTTCCTTAATTAATCTGGGATATCATGGGAAAATATGGTCGTCAATGGGATATGATGTATCTCAACGCTTTGGTAAAAGCTATCTGTGAAAAAATAACATCATCAAAAAATAATTATGGATTTTCATCATATTAAAGTAAAAATCGGGCAGATTTTGTTACAACAATG